>CAIWWN010000225.1 GCA_903916355.1 uncultured Burkholderiales bacterium
CCATGGTGAGCCAACCCATGCCTTGCACATAAGCGCCCTCAATCTGGCCTTTGTCGATCGCCGGGTTGATGCTCTTGCCCGCGTCGTGCACGATGTCCACGGCCTTGAGCCACCACTCCCCGGTGCGCGTGTCGATCTCCACCTCGGTCACGGCGGCGCCGTAACAGTAGTAATAAAAAGCGCGACCGTTCAAGGTGGTGAAGTCGTACTGAATTTCGGGCGTCATGTAAAAGCCCGTGACGCTCAGACCCACGCGGTCCAGCCAGGCTTGTTTGGCCAGGGCTTTCCAGCCCACCGACTTGCCGCCGCCATGCGCATGGTCACCCGCAAAGGTCACCTCGTCGGCCTCGCAGCCCAACATGCGCGCGGCCACAGGCTTCAAGCGCTCGCGCATTTGCAGCGTGGCGTTCATGATGGCCGCACCGTTGATATCGGCACCGCTCGAGGCCGAGGTGGCCGAAGCGTTGGGCACTTTTTGCGTGTCAGTACCGGTCACGCGCACCAGTTGGGTGGAGATGCCCAAACCGTCGGCACACACCTGGGCCATCTTGGTGTTCAGGCCTTGGCCCATTTCGGTGCCGCCATGGTTGACGCTGACCGAGCCGTCCATGTAAATGTTCAGTAGCGCGCCGCCCTGGTTCAGCATGGTGGCGGTGAAGCTGATGCCGAATTTCAGCGGCACCAAGGCCAGGCCGCGCTTGCGCTTGGTGTTGGCTTTATTGAAGGCATTCACCGCTTCACGGCGCGCCCAATATTGGGACTCGGCTTCAACCTGGTTCACCACCTTGTCACCTACCCAGTCTTCGATCAACTGGTTGTACTGCGTAGTCATCGTGGCCGGGTTGCCCGAGATGGCAGGGTCTTGGTACAGGTTGAGCTTGCGCACGGCCAAGGCGTCTTTGCCCAGGCTGTTGGCGATTTGCTCGATCACGGTCTCAATGCCAAACATGCCTTGTGGGCCACCAAACCCACGGAAGGCCGTGGCGCTTTGGGTGTTGGTTTTGCAGCGGTGGCTGATGAGCTGCAGGTTCGGGATGTAGTAGCAATTGTCGATGTGCAAACAAGCGCGGTCGTTCACCGGGCCCGAATAATCGGTGCTGTACCCGCAGCGCGACATGAGGGCGATATTGGCGCCCAAGATGCGGCCTTCGTCGTCGTAGCCCACTTCGTAATCGATGCGAAAGTCGTGACGCTTGCCGGTGATGGTCATGTCGTCGTCGCGGTTCACGCGCAGTTTGACCGGCTTTTGCAGCAGGAACGCCGCCAAGGCCGCGCTTTGGCTGAAGATGCTGGCATTGCCCTCTTTGCCGCCAAACGCACCGCCCATGCGGCGGCAAATCACCTCCACGTCGTTGGTGTTCAGGTTCAGCGCGGCCGCAGCTTCACGCTGGTTACCGTCGGGGTGCTGGGTCGACGAATACAAGGTCATCTGACCGTCTTCACGCGGCACAGCGTAGGTGATCTGGCCTTCCAAGTAGAACTGCTCTTGCTGGCCGGTCTCGGTGCTGCCTTTGAGCTGGTGCGGGGCTGCGGCAATGGCGGCCGCGGCGTCACCCCGCGTGATGCCTTTGGCGGGCATGACAAAGCTTTGCGCCGCCATGGCTTCGTCAATGGTCAAGATGGGCGTCAGCTCTTTGACTTGCACTTGGGCTTTGTGCGCCGCTTCACGGGCGTAGAGCATGTTGCGCGCCACCACCACGGCCACGGCTTGGCCAATGAACTCGACCTTGCCAACCGCCAAAAACGGATCATCGTGGTTGATGGGGCCGCAATTGTTTTCGCCCGGAATGTCTTTGGACGTGTACACCGCGACCACACCATGCTCTTTAAGAATGGCCGCGCGGTCAATGCCGTCGCCGATCAACTCGCCATGCGCCACGGGCGACAAGATCAGGGCGGCATACAAGGTGCCCGCCAGTTCAGGAATGTCGTCGGTGTAGGTGGCGCTGCCCGTGACGTGCAAATGCGCCGATTCGTGAATGATGTCGGTGCCTTGCTGAACGCCCGAGGCGGGCAAGAGATTTTTAAGCGCGGTCGGAGCATTCATTTAAGCCACCTCTTTTGTTTGTTCTTCAATGAAATCGAGCACCAGGTTGCGAGCCACCAAAGCGCGGTAGGCCCAGGTTGCGCGCAGGCCATCGCGGGCAGTGAAGCTGGCGCTGATGGCAGCGTCCAAGTCAGCGGCTTTCACATCGGCCGGGGCTTGACCTTCGAGCACGGCTTCCAGCTTGGGCGCACGGCAAGGCGACGGGGCCAGGCCGTTGTAGGCGAGCTTCACACCGCTCAGTTTGCCGCCCTTGAGCTGGTAGCTGATGGCTGCGCAGGTGGCTGAAATGTCTTGCTCAAAACGTTTGCTCACTTTGTGGGCCCGGAACACCTGGTCTGCAACGGGTTTGGGCAGTTCGATGGCCTCAATGAACTCGCCCGCCACCAGCACGTTTTTCTTCATGCCGGTGTAGAAGTTCTCCAGCAACACGGTGCGGGTTTTCTCGCCCCGGCGCAGCACCAGCGTGGCGCCCAAAGCCATCAAACATGGCATGGAGTCGCCAATCGGCGAGCCATTGGCAATGTTGCCCGCCAGCGTGGCCGTCGAGCGGATGGGGGGTGAGCCAAAGCGGCGCAGCACCTCTACAAAATCGGGGTAGGCTTTGGCCAGTAAAGTCTCTGTGGTGGCCAGAGAAACCGCAGCACCCATGCGCCAGGCGGTGGCGGTCTCTTTCACTTGACGCAGCTCGGCCACATTGCCCAGGTACAAGATGTGTTCGGGTCGCACGAATTTTTTGTTCACCTGCAAACCGATTTCGGTACTGCCCGCCAGCAAGGTGGTGGTGGGGTTTTTGACCAGGTAGTCGGCCACTTCGGCCAGGGTGGCGGGCGAGACAAACTCGTTGCCTTTTTTAGTCCGCACCACCGGCTGCAAAATGAGGTCACCGTCCAAGGTCAAGGTGGGCGTGCTGGCGCGTTGGATCTCGTGCAGCAGGGCCACATCGGCGTGGTCGTCGATCTTGAGTTCGGACTTCTTCTCAACCGCTTTGAAGGTCGCGTCAATGATCGGGGTGTAACCGGTACATCGGCACAGGTTGCCACTGAGCGAGTCGGTGATCTGTTGGCGGCTGGGCTGTGGGACAACCTGCACCAAGTTGACCAAACTCATCACAATCCCCGGCGTACAAAAACCGCACTGCGAGCCGTGGCACTTGATCATTTCGTCTTGCACAGGGTGCAGCTTGCCATTGGTTTTTTTCAAGCTCTCAATGGTTTTGACCGATTTGCCGTCGAGTGTGGGCAGCAATTGGATGCAGCTGTTCACAGGCACATAGTCCACGCCCGTGCCAGCCGAGTTCAACTCACCCACCATCACCACACAAGCGCCGCAATCGCCCTCGGCGCAACCCTCCTTGGTACCGGTGCGGTGCAGCTGCTCGCGCAAATAGTCGAGAACAGTGGTGGTGCGGCGCTCGCCTTGGGCTTCAACGATGCGGCCGTCGAGCACAAAGCGCACGGTATTGGTGACTTGGGTCATGGTCGGGGGGAATCCATCTGGGAAAAGAACCCTGATTTTAGTGACTTGCACTCCGGTTTGGGCGACCTGCGCCCGCTTGGCCCCGCAAATTACATGTTTTCAATGCGCCCGTCCGTATCGACCCGGTAGCAGCGCACATCCAAATTGAAAACCTCTGGTTTCACAATCGAATTGCCCATCAACATCCGGGCGCATTCCTGAATGCCCTCAGGGATGGAAGGGTGCGGAAAGATCAGCTCGGCCAAATGCTCAATGCCAATGTCCATGGAGATCATCAAGGCCACCGCCATGATGGTGCTGGACGCGTGGCAACCCATCACGCGCATGCCCAGGATCTTCATTTCGTCATCGTCAGTGACCAAGATTTTGAAGAATCCGTCCACCTTGCTCATGGCAATCGCACGACTGACATAGCGGTAATGCATGACGGCGATGCGGTAGGGGATTTTTTTCCTGCGCGCCTGGGTTTCATTCAAACCCACCGAGGCCACCTCGGGGTTCAAAAACATGATGGTCGAAATATTCTCGTAGACCAGTTGGCGCTTGGGCGTGCCAAACATGCGCTCGACCGCGTGGCGCCCCTCCAACTCGCCCACATTCACCAAGGAAATATCGGCCGTGAAATCGCCCACGGCGTAAATGTGCGACACGTTGGTGCGCGTATGTTCGTCGTCGATATTGCCCTTGTCGTTGAGCAGCACGCCCGCCGCTTCCAAATTCAGGTTCTCGCTGTTGGAAACGCGTCCTACTGAGATCAGTGCTTTTTCCACCGTGTGAATTTCGCGGCGCCCGTCTTTGTAGTTGAGCACATACTCCACTTGGCCATTGACGATGCTCATTTTCTCAAGCGACGCGCCATGGTGGATCACCGCGCCGTTGCTCTCCATATTGGCCCCGACCGCGCGCGAAATGTCTTCGTCCTCAAAGGGCAAAATCCGCTCTTCCTTGTCAATCAAAAACACCTTGGTTTTGCCAAAGTTCGAAAAGATGGTGGCAAATTCGCAACCGATCACACCCGCGCCCAAAATCACGATGCTCTTGGGGAAATCGGTCAAGGCTGACACACCGTCGCTGGTGAGAATGATCTTTTCGTCAATCGGAATGTGCGGCAAGTAGCGGGGCCGACTGCCAATCGCCATGACCGTGTTGTCCGCCCAAATGGTTTGCGTGCGGCCTTCGGCGTCGGTGATATCGATTTCGTGGGCGGACTTGAATTGACCATGACCCTGGAAAAATTGCAATTGCCCGCTTTTTTGGAAATACGCAATCTGCTGCTTCAACTGGCTGTGCTTTTCCACCACCGCCCGCTGGGCCTGGTGCATCACGCTGGAAAAGCTCAATTCCGAGTCGTACACGATGTAACCCAGATTCGTGTCGCGGGTCAGCTTGTAGCTCTCCGACAACTCCCACAAGGTCTTAGAAGACAGCGCGCCGTTAAAAAGACCGGCACCGCCCACTTTGCCCCGCTCGATCAGGGCGACTTTTTTGCCGAAATCGATGGCCCGCATCACCGCCGCAAAACCCGAGGGACCCGCGCCCACCACACACACATCAAATTTGTCCACAGGCTCACCTCATTTACAAAACATCAAAATTATCTTTAATGATAATTCTGAAAGCTCGCAGAGGGGTTTACCCGGGTTCGCACCCGAGTCAGTCTTGGGCGTCAGGAACCCCGGTACGTTGAATAGCTCCAAGGGCTGACCAACAGCGGCACGTGGTAATGCTCGTCGACCTTGGCCACGCCAAAGTCCAAGCTGACACGGTTCAAGAAATTCGGCTCGGGCAGCTCGATGCCTTTGGCTTTGAAATAGCCGCTCACGTCAAACACCAGGCGGTAAGTGCCTGCGCGCAGACTGGCGTTGTCGTACAAGAGGCCATCCGGGTTGCGGCCGTCGCTGTTGAGAATAAAGCTTTTCACCAAGGTGGCCTGCTCGCCCTGGGTGGTGTAGAGGGAAACCTGCATACCCGCTGCGGGGCAACCGTGCATGGTGTCTAAAACGTGCGTGCTCAAGCCCATGGCAGATCCTTCAAAAAATTCTGCAAAAACAGTGCGTCAAAACAGTTGACTAGATTGGTTCACGATAGTGTATACAATTTTTAAAAATCACGCTAAGATGAAACCATGGAAACCTCCTCATCGACGTCCTCAACCACGTCAACCACGCACAGCATTGTCGAGGCGCTGACCCGCGCAATTGTCGAGCACCGCTTGCTGCCCGGCGCCAAATTGGCCGAGCAAAAGCTGGCCTCGCATTTCGGCGTCTCGCGCACCTTGATCAGGCAGGCGCTGTTTCAGTTGTCGCAAAACAAGCTGATTCGCATGGAACCCGCGCGCGGCGCTTTTGTCGCCGCCCCCTCGGTGCAGGAGGCGCAACAGGTGTTCACCGTGCGCCGCATGATCGAGGCCGAAATGGTCCGGGCCTTCTTGAAGGAAGTGACACCGGCCAAGATCAAAGCGTTGAGAGCCCACATCCAGCAAGAACGTGAAGCCGTCAACAAAGAAGATGTGCCTGTGCGCACCGAGTTGCTGGGTGACTTTCATGTGCGCATGGCCGAGTTGATGGGCAATCAAGTCTTGGCGGAGATCTTGGGCGAATTGATCTCGCGCTGCGCCTTGATCACCTTGATGTACCAGTCGCGCCACGCGGCCGAGCATTCGAGCGACGAGCACGAAGCCATCGTCGCCGCTTTGGCCGCGAAAGACGAAGCGCTGGCTGTGCAGTTGATGAACGACCATTTGGTGCAC
>CAIWWN010000226.1 GCA_903916355.1 uncultured Burkholderiales bacterium
ATGTCGTTAAACTGTTTCATGACCTGCCTCCTGAGTTATGGCTCTGGGTTGATAAAGGTTTTGCACCCTATCAACTTAACCCACGTTTGTCAGGTGGGCAGGTCATCCATCATGTCTACAAAATATCCAAGTCCATCGCTTGCAGGCAAGCTACAAAGCCGAGCTCCTACAATAGCCGGTTGACCCTTGCCTCCCCAATCAGGACCCTTTGTGACCTACGCCCACGAAACCCGGCGCCGCCGGACGTTTGCCATCATTTCTCACCCCGACGCGGGTAAAACCACGCTGACGGAAAAACTGCTGCTGTTTTCGGGCGCGATTCAAATTGCGGGCGCCGTGAAAGGCCGCAAGGCCTCGCGCCATGCCACCAGTGACTGGATGGAAATTGAAAAGCAGCGCGGTATCTCCGTGGCCTCATCGGTCATGCAGATGCTGTACCGCGACCACGTGATCAACCTGCTCGACACCCCCGGCCACAAAGACTTCTCAGAAGACACCTACCGCGTGTTGACGGCGGTGGATTCGGCCTTGATGGTGATCGACGCGGCCAACGGCGTGGAAGCGCAAACCCGTCGACTGATCGAAGTGTGCCGTCAACGCGACACGCCCATCATCACCTTCGTCAACAAGATGGACCGCGAAGTGCGCGACCCACTCGACATCTTGGATGAAGTCGAGCGCGAGCTCGGCATGCCTTGCGTGCCCATGACCTGGCCCGTGGGCCAAGGCAAATCGTTTGGCGGCATCATCAACCTGCGCACCCAGGCCATGACGGTGTTTGACTCCGGCAGCGAACGTTTGCCGCAAGATTTTGAAACCCATCCTTTGAGCGAACAGGCGCTGCTGGCCAAACGGTTTGGCGCCGAATGGCAAACGGCCATGGACAGCATGGAGCTGGCCACCGGCGCATCGCCCGCATTTGACGAAGCCGCCTTTTTGGCCGGCAAACAAACGCCGGTGTTCTTTGGCTCCGGCGTGAATAACTTTGGTGTGATGGAAGTGCTGGACGCGCTGGTCGATCTGGCGCCGCCACCACGCTCGCGCACCAGCTCGCTGCTGGTGAACAAACAGCCCGTGGTGAAAGAAATTCAGCCCGAAGACAGTGCGTTCTCAGGCGTGGTGTTCAAGGTGCAGGCCAACATGGACGCCAATCACCGCGACCGCATTGCCTTTGTGCGCATGGCCTCAGGCAAGTACACGCCGGGCATGAAACTCAAGGTGCAGCGCACCGGCAAAGAGCTGCGCCCCACCAGCGTGGTCACCTTTTTGAGCCAGCGCCGCGAAGCGGTGGACGAGGCTTACGCCGGCGACATCATTGGCTTTACCACCCACGGCGGCGTGCAGTTGGGCGACACCATCACCGACGGCGCCAACCTGCTGTTCACCGGCCTGCCCTTCTTTGCGCCCGAATTGTTCATGACGGTGATTTTGAAAAACCCGTTGCGCACAAAGCAACTGCAACAAGGCCTGGACCAGCTGGGCGAAGAAGGTGCGATCCAGGTCTTCAAACCCGAAATCGGCGGACCCATGCTGTTGGGCGCCGTGGGTCAACTGCAATTTGAAGTGGTGCAACACCGTCTGAAAGCCGAATACGACTGCGATGTGCGCCTAGAGAGCTGCCAGTACACCGGCGCCCGCTGGATCACCGCCGACACCCCGGCCGAGTTGCGCGAGTTCACTTACGCGTATCCACAACGCATGGCACTGGACGCGGCCAACACCTTGGCTTATTTGTGCACCAGCCCGTATGACGTGCGGCTGGCGCAAGAGCGCTTTCCTAAAATCCACTTCCACCCGCTGCGCGAACACGCGGGCTTGGCGCTGGGATCTGCGGGTTGAAATGGCCAAATTAATTGGGATCTGACCCCGATTAATGACCATCCGTTCATGCGTCCACTTTCTGACTGGCACCCCTCACGCGACATCGTCGGCGTCTTCACCGACATCGACGACACGCTGACCACCGAAGGCGCGATCACGCCGGATGCATTGCAGGCGCTGGCCGATTTGAAAGCCGCAGGCTTGCATGTGGTGCCGATCACCGGACGCCCGGTGGGTTGGAGCGAGCCCTTTGCGCAAAGCTGGCCGGTGGACGCCATCGTCGCGGAAAACGGCGCGGTGGGCTTGACCTGTTCATCCGCTCAGGGTTTGCGCAAGCTGTATCAACAAGACGCGGATACGCGCAAGGCCAATTTCACCCGCATGCACACCGTGCTGACGGCGATTGAGCGCCATGTGCCCGGTGCGCAGCGTTCCCAAGACAGCGCAGGGCGCGAGACTGACATTGCGATCGACCACAGCGAATTCACCCACCTGCCGCAAAGCGCCATCGACGACGTGTTGCGCATCATGCACGACGCGGGCATGACGGCCACGGTCAGCAGCATCCACATCAACGGTTGGTTTGGCGAACACAGCAAGCTCACCGGCGCGCGCTGGATCGTGCGCGAACTGTGGGACCGCGACCTGGACGCTGAAATGGTCCGCTGGGTGTATGTGGGTGACTCGACCAACGACCAGGTGATGTTCGCGCACTTTGCGCACAGCGTGGGCGTGGCCAATGTCCAGCGCTTTGCAGACCAGCTGACGCACCCGCCGCGCTACATCACGCAGGGCGAGCGCGGCGCGGGCTTTGCCGAAATGGCGCGCCAGCTTTTAGGCTAAATCCTCGCCCACTTTCAGCTTAAACCCGCGCCAGCGTTGCGGTTAAACACGCGCCAGCACGTGGGCCAAAGCCTGACCCGTGTGCGTACCCAAACGCACCACGTCCTCAGGTGTGGCGCAGGCCACCACCGTGCCGCCGGCCTTGCCGCCGTCCGGCCCCAAGTCAATCACCCAGTCGGCTTCGGCAATCACGTCCAGGTCGTGCTCAATCACCATCACGCTGTGCCCGGCGTTCACCAAGCGGTGCAGCACATGAATGAGCTTGTCCACGTCGGCCATGTGCAGGCCCACGGTGGGTTCGTCCAGCACGTACAAGGTGTGCGGTACCTTGTTGCCTCGGCGCCCGACTTCGTCGCGCACCTTGGTCAACTCGGTCACCAGCTTGATGCGCTGCGCCTCGCCGCCACTGAGCGTGGGTGAGGGTTGGCCCAAAGTCAGATAACCCAGGCCCACGTCTTTGAGCAATTGCAAAGGATGGGCAATCGAGGGCATGGTGGCGAAAAAGTCCACCGCTTCGTCCACTTCCATCTGCAACACATCGCCAATGCTTTTGCCGCGCCACGTCACCGCCAGGGTCTCGGGGTTGAAGCGGGCACCATGGCAGGCTTCGCAGGGCACTTTCACGTCCGGCAAAAAGCTCATCTCGATGGTGCGCACGCCCTGGCCTTCGCAGCTGTGGCAGCGGCCTTCGCCGGTATTGAAGCTGAAACGCCCTGCCAGGTAGCCACGGGCTTTGGCCTCCAGGGTTTCGGCAAACAGCTTGCGGATCGTGTCCCAAAAACCAATGTAAGTGGCGGGGCAGGAACGCGGGGTTTTACCGATCGGGGTTTGGTCCACTTCCAGCACCCGGTCCACCGCCTCGCAGCCCTCCAGCCCGGTGCAGCCAACCAGCTTGGGGGCGTCACCTGCCGCAAAGGCATCACGTCCCGCCTTGGTGGCGCGTTGTGCCACCAGCGCATGGACGTTGGCCAAGAGCACATCGCGCGCCAAGGTGGATTTGCCCGAGCCCGACACGCCGGTCACCGCCACCAAGCGCTTCAAGGGCACGTCGACCGAGACGTTTTGCAGGTTGTGCATGTGCGCGCCTTCCAGGTGCAGCCATTGCACGGCAGGCGCATCGGCCTGCGCTGTGGAGTGCCCCGCCAAGTCCGGCAGCACAAAGCGCCGAGTCTGCAAGGGGTGCTTCATGGCGTGCAGCAAATAGCGTCCGGTTTGAGACTCTTCGGCGCCCGTGATGTCGGCCACAGAGCCTTGCGCCACAAGACGTCCACCGCGTTTACCGGCGCTGGGGCCGATGTCGATGATG
>CAIWWN010000227.1 GCA_903916355.1 uncultured Burkholderiales bacterium
ATCATGGGCGACAAGTGCACCCGCCGCTGTCCGTTTTGCGATGTGGGCCATGGCCGGCCCGACCCGCTCGATGTGAACGAGCCCGAAAACCTGGCCAAGACCATTGCGCAACTCAAGCTGCAGTACGTGGTGATCACCAGCGTGGACCGCGACGATTTGCGCGACGGCGGCAGCCAGCATTTTGTCGACTGTATTCGCCGCACGCGTGAGCTGTCACCGCAAACGCAAATTGAAATTTTGGTGCCTGACTTCCGCGGCCGTGACGACCGCGCCCTGGAAATCCTGAAAGCCGCACCGCCCGATGTGATGAACCACAACATGGAGACCGTGCCGCGCCTGTACAAAGAAGCGCGCCCGGGTTCGGACTACCAGTTCTCTTTGAACTTGTTGAAAAAATTCAAAGCTCTGTTTCCCCATGTGCCCACCAAAAGCGGCCTGATGGTGGGCTTGGGCGAGACCGATGATGAAATCTTGGAAGTGATGCGCGACATGCGCGCGCACAACATCGAGATGCTGACCATTGGCCAGTACCTCGCTCCCTCCACTAGCCACCTGCCCGTGCGCCGCTATGTGCACCCGGACACCTTCAAGATGTTCGAAGCCAAAGCCTATGAAATGGGTTTCAGTCATGCTGCGGTGGGTGCGATGGTCCGCAGTTCATACCATGCAGATCAGCAAGCCCATTCGGCGATGAACGCCAACCCGCAAGTCTGAAACTGCGCACGATGGGCCCGGCTCGCGCCAACTTTTTCGCGTTGGGCGCCATCACCCTGTGGGTCAGCCTGGCTGCGCTCGGGGTCACTTTGCAACACGTGCCGCCGTTCTTGCTGACAGGGATTGCGCTGCTGATCGGTAGCCTGGTGGCGCTGCCGCTGTCTCGCTTCAACTGGCGCGTCTGGCGCCTGCCTTGGCCCACGCTGGCGCTGGGTGTGTATGGCCTATTTGGCTACCATTTTTTACTGTTCATGGCGCTGCGCGATGCGCCACCGGTACAGGCCAATTTGGTCAACTACCTGTGGCCTTTGGGCATGGTGGCGATGGCGCCCTTGTTTCTGCCAGGCACGAAGATCACGCGCAAACACCTGGTGGCCGCGGTCGTCGGATTCGCCGGTGCGGCGTTGGCCATCACCGGCGGGCAGGGACTGGACAAATTGGCCGACACACCGAGTTGGGGCTACCTTTGGGCCTTGGCCGCCGCTTTTGTTTGGGCCAGTTATTCCTTGATGACACAGCGGGTGACGGCTTTTCCCACGTCAGCGCTGGGCCTGTTTGGACTGGTGTCGGGGCTGTTGGCGCTGCTCTGCCACTTCGGGCTGGAACCGGCCACCACCCTGAGTTCGCGCGACTGGCTCTACCTGATCGCGACGGGCTTGGGGCCTTTGGGCGCGGCGTTTTACTTGTGGGACGCGGCGCTGAAACGGGGGGATGCGCGGCACATCGGCTTGCTCAGTTTTTTGACGCCACTGGGCTCGACCTGGGTGTTGCTGCTGGTACGGGGTGAGGCGCTGAGTCTGTCCACCCTGGGCGCTGCGCTGTTGATTGTGGGCGCTGCCTGGGTGGGTACGCGCAAGGACTGAGCCCTGATTAACCGATCATTTGGGCGGGGTCTTCAGACTGCAAAACCAGTTGTGCCCAGGCTTTGAGCTTGACGGTGTCGGAGCGCAAAATTTGTTGCTTGACGGCCAAAATCTGCGACGGGTGCATCGAAAAACTGCGCAAACCCAAGCCCAACAACAAGCGGGTCATGGTGACATCGCCCGCCATTTCGCCACACACCGAAACGCCTTTGCCTTGCAGCTTACATTCAGCAATCGTGTCCGCCACCAGCTTCAACACCGCTGGATGCAAAGGGTCGTACAAATGCGCGACCGACTCGTCTGCGCGGTCAATCGCCAAGGTGTACTGAATCAAGTCGTTGGTGCCGATTGACAAGAAATCAAAATACTTGAGAAACAAATGCAGCGACAAGGCCGCTGCCGGGATTTCGATCATGGCGCCCAAACGCACCGGTCCATAGGCCTGCCCCCGTCGGTCCAAGTCGCGTTGGGCTTGCGTCACCAAGGCCACGGTTTGCCGAATCTCGCTGGCGTGGGCCAGCATCGGAATCAGCAAGTTCACCCGCCCATGCGCAGCGGCACGCAAGATGGCGCGCAACTGGTTCAAGAACATGTCCGGATCGGCCAGGCTCCAGCGAATCGCGCGCAGCCCCAAGGCAGGGTTCAGGTGCGCCGCATCATGACGCGCTTCGTCCAGCGGTTTGTCAGCGCCCACATCCACGGTGCGGATGGTCACCGGCAAACCATTCATGCCTTCCACGGCGCGGCGGTAGGCATCAAACTGCTCTTCTTCATCGGGCAAATGGCCTTGCCGGCCCATGAACAAAAACTCACTGCGAAACAAGCCCACGCCCACCGCGCCCACTTGCATGGCGGGCTTGGTGTCTTCGGGCATTTCGATATTCGCCAGCAGTTCAATTTTTTGCCCATCGAGCGTGATGGCGGGTGTGTGGCGCAAGCGGGACAAGCGTTCGCGCTCCAGATCGCCCTGGCGCTGCTTGAAACCATATTCAGCCAAGATGATCGGCGAGGGGTCGACAATGATCACCCCGGCATCCCCATCGATGATGACCCAGTCGTCTTGGCGTACCAACTGACTGGCCGTGCGCGCGCCCACGACCGCCGGGATGTCCAGACTTCGGGCCACGATGGCGGTATGCGAAGTTTTGCCACCGACGTCGGTCACAAAGCCAACGAACACACTTTGTTTGAACTGGATCATGTCGGCCGGCGACAGATCGTGTGCGACCAAGACCAGCGGCACATCCATGGTGTCGCCCAACTGCAACTCTTGCTGTGGGCGCGAGGTGGGGCGTGTTTGCACCACGGGCGAAGTACCGCCCTTCATGCAATGCAAAATGCGCTCGGTCACCTGCTCCAGGTCGGCCTTGCGCTCGCGCAGGTAAGGGTCTTCCATCTCGTCAAACTGGCGTGCAATCACTTCCAGCTGGCTCGTCAGCGCCCATTCGGCGTTGTACAAACGGTCTTCGACCCAATGCTTGACACCGCTGGACAACAACTCGTCTTGCAACAGCATCAAATGCACATCGAGCAGCGCGGCCAGTTCATGCGGTGCGTCTTTGGGCATGTCCTTTTGCAGGCGCTGCAATTCTTCGGCAACCGCATCGCGCGCCACGCGCAAACGCGCAATCTCGCTGGGAATTTGCTCGGCGGTGATGAAGTAATGCGCTACATCAAGACGGCTCGACGCGACCAGCACCGCCCGGCCGATGGCAATGCCCCGAGCGACTGCGAGACCGTGGATGCTGAAGGTCATGGGCGTGTGGTGGTGCGTTGTGCGAAAAGCCCTGAGGCTTATTCGCCTTCACCAAATTTGTCAGCCATCAGCGCCAACAAGGCGGCCAGCGCTTCTGGGGCTTGATCGCCCTCGGTGTCCACCGTGACTTCACTGCCCAAGCCTGCGGCCAACATCATCACCCCCATGATGCTTTTGGCATTCACGCGGCGCTCGCCTTTGCTGATCCACACCTCACAAGGAAAACTGCCCGCCAACTTGGTGAGTTTGGCTGAGGCGCGGGCATGCAGACCCAATTTATTGCTGATGATCGTGGTGGCTTGATGCATGTCTTGTTCCTGACTGATTTTGAGGGGCTGTGCTGCCCACGGGCATGACGCCCTGGACGCCACCGGCATGTGCGCGGGCGGTCAAGGCCTCCAGACTTTCGTGGCGGTAGCAGACGCTGCGCAGCAGCATCGGTAAATTCACGCCCGCCAGCAGACGGGTGTGCATACCGTCGGTCAACTTTTGGGCAATATTGCAGGGCGTGGCACCGAACACATCGGTGAGCAACAACACTTCGGCGGTCCCCAAGTGGTCCAGCGCCTGGGCTGCGGACTCCAAGGTGTCTTCGGGGGCTTCGTTCGGCGGCACATCGATGGCCAACACGCCCGAGGCACAGTCCGGAAAGACGTGCACGGCACAATCTCGCAAGGCGTTGGCCAGCGGTGCGTGGGCGATGATGAGGATGCCGATCATGGGGCTTGATTATCAGGCTTAGACCAGAGGAAATAGCCGTAGGCTGACATGGAGAAAATCAAAAAGACGGTCATGGCCGCCTGGAAGGAGGCGATCGTCGTCCAACCCAGGCTTTTGAACAGGTCGACCGCCAACCCAATGCCCCACTGCACCACAAAGATGCCGGCAAAAATCACCAAGTTGTAGGCGGACAGGGCGCGCCCCGCCAGCGCGGCCGGAAAGGCCTGGCCCACGGCGGGTTGCGCCAGGGACACAAAACTGCTGGTCAAGCAAAACAAAGCCAGCGCCACGGCGGTCCAAGCCCCCATGCCATCGGCAGCCACAATCAAAACACCCATCACGACGAAGCTCCACGGCAAGCCCCAGGTGATCAGTACATTGGGTTCAATGCCGCGCCGTGACAATTTGGGCGTGATCATGCCCCAGGTCCAAAACGTACACAGCATGGTGAAGTTGATGGCGAACAAGCCCGTGGCTGCCTCGATCGAGCTCCAGCCACCGACCTGCGTCATCCAAGGTCCGGCCCACAAGGTTTGAATCGCCACCATGCCGCCGTAGCTGAAAAAGCCGATCGGCGTCATGCGCCAGAAATACCGGCTGCGCCATACCGCGGCATAACCTTTTTCATCCGCTGGCGTTTGCGCCTCAGAGGCTGCAGACGCCGTCTTCCAGGCAGGCACCTGCCAGGCCATGAGCAACATGGTGAGCACCACCAACACCGCCAAACCCAGAAACATCACGCGCCATCCGACCCAAGGCATCAACCACTGCACCGGCAAGGTGGACATCAGCATGCCCAGGGAGCCCGTCATCAGCATCCAAGAATTGGTGCGCAATTGGGACGAGGGGTCCAGCCAACGGCGGTAACCGGTCAACGGCGCCATCAGGCAGGCACTCACGCCCACCCCGCACAACATGCGCGCCATCAGCAAGCCCGCGAAGCTGGTGGCCATGGAAAAGGCCATACAGCCCAACACCGCCACACTCAAAAATGCGATGTTGACCTTTTTGGGGCCAAATCGGTCCAGCCATGAGCCCAGGGGCAGTTGGGTGAGCGAAAAACCCAAAAAATAGCCACCGGCCAGCAAGCCCAGGTCACGCGCCGTCAAGCCCATTTCCAACGTGAGCGTAGGCGAGAGCGTGGCGGTGATGGCACGAATCAAGGCCGATAAAAAATAGGCACTGGCAAAGGCCAAAAACACCACGATCGCCGTTCGGCGTGGGAGTAAATCGTGAGAAGAGGAGAGGGTCATGGTTGGCGAATGCTTTCAAAAAAGGTGTCGGCCATATCGCCTTGAATTTTCGTTTGGTAGACCATGGCGTTGGCCCATTGCACGCCATCGCCCTCTGGCCATGCGACCCACAGGCCTTGGGCCTGCGTGGCTTGACCGTTGGGCTGCAGCCCCTGCGCACGCACACGCACCGCGCCCGGCAGGGCCTTGGGCGCAACCCAAGCTTGGCTCTCTGGCTTTTGTGCCTGCAAGGTACGCCAAGTGGCGGTTTGCCAACCCTGCAGGACCTGGGCCGCGTCCGCACCTGCGGGTAAGCGACCGGTCATCACCACCCACATGCCGTCTCCAGCCTCGCAACCGGCCACCTGCAAAGACACCTGCGCCTGTGCGATGGTGACGACGCGTTGGGTGCGATCGGGTTTGCAAGGCAACTGGGCAGTGACATTTGTGCCTTCGAAATGGATGTCTCGCCAGTTGTAGGTGGGTTGGCAGGCGCAGAGCAAAAGCGCCACAAGCCCTGAAATTTTTCTCATGGCTGTCATTATCGTGTCCGAATCTCGATTTGAATTTCGCGACAATGACAGCATGAACTCATTACATGGTATTCGCGTCCTCGACCTGTCCCGCGTACTGGCTGGCCCTTGGTGTACCCAAACCCTGGCCGACCTGGGCGCAGATGTGATCAAAATTGAACGCCCCGTCACGGGTGATGACACCCGCACCTGGGGGCCTCCGTTTTTGAAAGACGCCCAAGGGCAAGACACGGCCGAAGCCGCTTATTACCTGGGCACCAATCGGAATAAGCGCTCCGTCACCTGTGACATTGCTCAGCCGGCGGGACAAGCGCTGATCCGTGAACTGGTGCTGCAATGCGATGTCTTCATTGAGAACTTCAAAGTCGGCGACATGGCCCGCTATGGCCTGGACTACGACAGCCTGAAAATCCTGAATCCCAAGCTGGTCTACTGCAGCGTGACCGGTTTTGGCCAAACAGGCCCTTATGCCGAACGCGCCGGTTACGACTACGCGGTTCAAGGCATGGGTGGCTTGATGAGTGTCACCGGTGAGCGCGACGACCTGGGCGGCGGGCCACAGAAAGTGGGCGTGGCTGTCGCCGACCTGTTCACGGGCATGTACGCCACCGTGGGTATTTTGGCAGCGCTGCGCCATGCCGAACATACCGGCTTGGGCCAACAGGTCGATATGGCCTTACTCGACACGCAGGTGGCCATGCTGGCCAACCTGGGAGCAAACTACCTCGTCGGCGGCAAGGTGCCTGGCCGGTCAGGCAATGCGCATCTGAACGTCGTCCCCTACCAGGTCTTTGAAGTGCAGGCGCCGCCGAACGCAGCGCCGGGTTCGACAGACCATTTGATTCTGGCCGTTGGCAATGACGGCCAATTTGCCAAATTTTGTGCCGTGGCGGGTTGTTCAGAGCTGGCTACTCACCCTCATTTCATCAAAAATGCCGATCGGGTGCGCCACCGCGCGGAGTTGGTGCCCCTGCTCGAAGCCATTTTGAAAACCCGAACCAAAGCCGCATGGCTGTCCGCGCTGGAAGCCGCCAAGGTGCCTTGCGGCGCCATCAACAACCTGGCCGAAGTTTTTGCCGACCCCCATGTGCAAGCGCGCCACATGGTCACTCCCTGGAACCACCCGGTGGAGCCCAACCTGCGTTTGGTGGCCAGCCCTCTCAAACTGAGCGAAACACCCGTGCGCAATGATTTACCGCCGCCCATGCTGGGCCAGCATACCGACGAGGTTCTGAGTCAGGTCTTGGCTTATTCCGCCGATCAAATGCACCGCTTGCGCGAGCAAAAGGTGATTTGAGGAGGCTGATTACTTCAAGGCACCAAATACTTTGCCCAACAAGGCGCTGCCGGTGCCGATCGGGTCTTGGCGGATTTTCTTTTCTTCCTCGCCAATCATCACAAACAGGCCGTCCAAGGCCTTGCTGGTCACGTAACTCTCCAGGGTGGCCTCTTGCGGCTTGAGCAGGCCCAGGCTCAGGGCCTTCCCGGCCACGGCGTTGTACTGTTCAGCCAAGCCCACCTTGGCGGTGGCTTGGGTGATCACGGGTAAAAATTTTTGCCCCAAAGGCAGCCGGGTTTTGCTGCTGAAGTAATCCGTGGCGGAGGTACTCCCGCCCTGCAAAATGGTCTTGGCATCGCTCACGCTCATGGTTTTGACCGCCCCTACCAGCATGTCTTTGGCCAAGGGCATGGCGCTCTCGGCCGCGCGGTTCATGCCCAACACCAACTCGTCAATTTTTTGACTTTGCCCCATCATCTTAAGCCATTTGGCCGCTTCATTCAAATAGCCTGGCAAGGCAAGGCGCACTTTGTCATTGCCCATGAAACCATCGGTCGTGCCAAGCAGACCGACTGCTGCAATGGCGCTTTTCTCCAATGCCAATTTCAACCCTGAAGAAGCATCCGTACCAGTCAGGTCGGCCAACGAAATTGCTTGTGCGGCACGGACATAGGCCATGAGCGATACTGCGCCACTCAGGCCGATGGTATTAAACTGACGACGGTGCATAAAACGGACTCCCTGGGATTTCATGAAACTTGTTTTGACACGCTTAGGCGCATGGCTGTGTATCGCCATCTTGTGCCTACTGGCGGCCTGCACTTCGCAGTCCGCCCCCGAATCTAACTTTGTTTTGCTGGATGGCTCACGTATGAGCACCTCTCAATTGCGAGGAAAAGTAACACTGGTCAATTTTTGGGCCACCAGTTGCACCACCTGCGTGGCTGAAATGCCGCAGATTATTGCCACCTATGGCAAGTACCAGCCCCAAGGGTTTGACACTGTGGCCGTGGCCATGAGTTACGACCCGCCCAGTTATGTGGTGAATTTTGCGCAAACGCGCCATTTGCCATTCAAAGTGGCGATCGACAACACCGGGGCTATTGCGCAGGCTTGGGGTGATGTCAAACTCACGCCGACCACCTACCTGCTCGACAAGCAGGGGGCCATCGTGAAGCGCTATGTCGGTGCACCCAACTTTGCGGAGCTGCACCAATTGATTGAAAAGCTGCTTGCCGCCACCTGACACAGTGTCTGCGTCAAAGGTGGCGAAACAGTGCGGCCGTTCAATCCTTGCGGAAAGTGTCGTGACACGCCTTGCAAGAAGCGCCTGTGGCACCAAAAGCCGTTTTGAGCGTGTCCAGATTTCCGGTTTTGGCTGCGGCTTGAAGTTTCAAGGTCTCCGCCTGGAACTTGTCAGACGCCTCTTTGAATTTACCGGCCTCTTTCCAGATTTCAGGCTTGGCGCGGGTTTCGCCCTTGTCGGTGCCTTCGCCAAAAGCGGCCCAAGGCAACTTGGCCAATTCGGCCACCAGTTCCACGTTCTCGGCGGCAACTTTGGCATCAAAAGGCACACGGCCACTGACCATGGCCCCAACGCGACCAAAATGGGTACCAATCAAGGTCAGACTGGCTTTGCGGTACTTGACAGCATCTTCAGGCTTGGCAAACTGAGCTGCAGCCGGCAATGCCATGGCGGTGGCGACTGAGGCTAAGATCAGCGCTGTATTTATTTTCATGGGGATCCTCCTTTGAGTTAAGGGCCGCGTTTTGAACACATGGCCCAACAGGTATCGCCTAATGGGACGATGGGAAATAGTCTCGCATGTTTTTCTTTTTTCTGCAGCGCTAGGGCATTTTGGGGGCATCGATATGGTCAAAATTCGCGTTTGGGATTTACCCACCCGTTTATTTCACTGGGCACTGGTGCTGTGTGTGCTGGGGCTGGTGGTCACGGGGAATGTGGGTGGTGACGCCATGGTGTGGCATTTCCGCTTCGGCTACACGGTGTTGAGCCTGCTGATTTTCCGCGTGCTCTGGGGTTTTGCCGGGGGTCTTTGGTCCCGCTGGTCAGCCTTGCGTGGCAGTCCATTTTCGGTTTGGTCCAGCCTGCGTCAACCCTCGGGGGTGGCGCAGCCTGGGCACAGCGCCCTGGGCTCGCTTTCCGTGGTGGCCTTGCTGACATTCTTGCTCATGCAAGTGGGCACGGGCTTGATCAGCGACGACGACATTGCCACGGCCGGCCCCTTTGTTCCTTGGGTATCTTCCTCACTGTCTGCCTTGGCCACCCACTGGCACACGCAAACCGGCAAGTTTCTCCTGCTGTCCTTGATCGCTTTGCATATTGCCGCCATCTGGTTTTATCGACGCTTCAAAAACCTGCATTTGACACGCACCATGGTGACGGGCGACCAGTTGTTCCCGCAAGAATGGCCCGCTTCGCGCGATGAAGCCAGTACCCGGCTGTGGGCTTGGTTGATTTGGTGCCTGTCCGCAGGTTTGGTGTTTGGGCTGATTCAATATGCACCGTGAAAACCAGCTTTCCATTGGCGCAATGGCGGTAAACTGAACGTCACTCCGACTAGAGGCCCACGACTTGACCACCCCTGTTATCACATTGCTGACACCTTCCACGACGCAGGAGTTGGCAGCGGTCCGCGAAATTTTTTTAGCCTATGCTCAAAGTCTGAGTGTGGATCTGGATTTTCAGGGTTTTGAAACCGAGTTGGCCACGCTGCCAGGCGAGTACGCTGCTCCCCGCGGCACCTTGTGTCTGGCCTTGGTGGACGGTGTCGTGGCAGGATGCTGCGCCTTGCGCCCTCTGGACAATGTAGATTACGCTAATGCAGCGGAGATGAAGCGTTTATTTGTCCACACTGCTTTTCGGCGTTTGGGATTGGGTCGCCTGTTGGCGGAAACGATTTTGGACGCCGCACGCCTGGCCGACTACAGCTGCGTGCTGCTGGACACCTTGGACGAAATGGAAACAGCCCGGGCGCTGTATGAGGACCTGGGCTTTGCCGAGGTGCCTCCCTACTATCACAACCCCCATGCGGGCGCCCATTACCTGAAAGCGGATTTGTGAGGTGAGATCCCGCGCCATGTGCGTAAAAAAGAGGGCCTCGGCCCTCTTTTCCATTCCAAGACAAAGAATTAACTTTGAGCTTGTGCCAACAACGTGGCTGCATCACTGACTTCGAATTTACCGGGACCTTCTACGTTCAAGGTCGCTACTTTGCCGTCCTTGACCAACATCGAATAGCGATTGCTGCGCAGACCCATGCCGCGGGACGTCAAGTCCAGTGTCAGACCGGTGGCCTTGCTGAAATCCGCGCTGCCATCGGCGAGCATGCGGACTTTGGCGCCGCTCTTTTGCTCGCGCGCCCAGGCACCCATCACGAAGGCATCGTTCACACTCACGCACCAAATCTCATCAACGCCTGCCGCCTTGAGGTGTTCGTATTGGTCTACATAGCCCGGCACATGCTTGGCCGAGCAGGTGGGCGTAAAAGCGCCCGGCAACGCAAACAAGGCAATGGTTTTGCCCGCACTGGCTTTGCTCACATCGACCGGATTGGGGCCAATGCTGCAACCGTTGCCCTCTACTTCGACGTACTCCATCAGGGTGGCTGCGGGTAATGTGTCTCCAACTTTGATCATGAATTGCTCCTTTGAATGATAGAAAAAAATGGCTTCGTAACAAAGCACAGGCAAAAAAAAACGACCCACCATTGTGAGTCGTTTTTACAAGCTTTGCAGCGAGTCGGCCTTTTGGGCTTAGACCACCGCAGCCTTTGTCACCAAACGGGTCGCGACCCAGTTTTTGGTTTTAGA
>CAIWWN010000228.1 GCA_903916355.1 uncultured Burkholderiales bacterium
AAAGCGTTTGGAATACAAGCCGCCCAACCAGCCGAACAGGTAAGAGCCCATCACGTTGAACAAGCCCACCAAGGCCAGCGCGGTGCTGCCCACGCTGGGGTCGATGCCGCAAATGTCCAAATAAGTGGGCAGGTGGGTGGTGATGAACACCAATTGCAGGCCGCAAACGAAAAACGCAATCGCCAAAACCACATAGCCTTTGTGGCCCAGCGCCTCTTGAATGGCTTGGGTTACCGTTTGGGCCGCCCCCAGCGGGGCGGGCACTTCAATCTGGTCCGCCCGGCTGGCCATCCAGGCGGCGGGCAGCATCACGGTGGCCAGCGCCAGAAAGCCGACCAAGGCCGTTTGCCAGCCTGCTGTGCTGATCAAATGCTGCGCTAAGGGCGAAGCCAGGGTCAGGCCCAAGGAGCCCAGCGCCGAGACCGAGCCCATGGCCATGCTGCGTTTGGCGGGCGAGACGGTTTTGGCGGTCACACTCATGGCGATGTTCGACGCCGTGCACGACAGGGCCAGACCCACGCACAAGCCCATGCCCAGCGTGACGCTCCAGGCCGAGGTGGCGTTCATGGCAAAGCCCAAACCCAGGGCATACACCAGCACCCCAAAGAGGGCGATGGGGCGTGCGCCATGGCGGTCGGCCAAGATGCCCATGAAGGGTTGGGTTGCGCCCCAGACGATGTTTTGGATGGCAATGGCCAGAGAAAAGTCAGCGGCAGTGATGCCAATGTCGCGAATCATGTGCGGCTGCAGCAGGCCAAAGCTTTGCCGCATGCCCATGGCCAGGCTGAGCATCATGGCGGCGCCGCCCAAGATCAAAATGGTGTTCCAGCGGGATAAATCTGTTTGTTTCATCCCGCCATTATTCTGAAATCAGGGCTGAGTCAGTGAATTTAGGGGACAGCCCAGGTTGGGGCGCTTTGACAAAGCGCTGCGCCGCCAAATGCTTGGCCAGTTCGGGCGGCAGTGGATGGGCTTGACCTTCCAGGCCGGTTGCAATGATCTCGCCGCACAGCACCGACAAGCTGATGCCTCGCGCACCCATGCCTGTGCTCAGATGCAAGCCGGGCCAACGCAGGGGGTCGATCAGGCCGACGGCAGGCAGCCGGTCGGGCAGGGTGCAGCGCAGGCCTGCCCAGCCTTGAATGTGTTCTGGCGCAAAGCCCGGCGCAATACCCTCGGCCAATGGCGGCAGCAAGGTGTTGAGCCGAGTTTGGTTGGCGGCATGGTCTTCGGCGCGCACCGGGGCTTGGTTGCAGTCGCGTTCAAAGGTCGAGCCGACGAACCAGTGCCCAGTCTCGTCAAAAGGCGCGGCCACGCCGCTGATGAAACTGCCATGCCCGTTCACGGGAAACGGTGGCAAGAGGTCACGTGTGGCAGGAGGCAAGTCGTCCATCCGCCCAAAACTGATTTGCCCGCGCAAGGGATTGAGCGGAAATTTCAGCAAAGCACCCGCTTCGCTGTCCACCAAGCCTTGCAGCAAGGCGGCGCTGTCAAAGGCGCTGGCCAGCACCAGCTCGGGTACTTGTGTGATCAGCATGCCTTGCGCATCCCATAAGGTCCAACCTTCATGGTTGTGCGAGATGCGCTGCACAGGGCAGCTCAGGCGCAGCGTGATGCCGGGCGCGGCCAGTTGGGCTTGCACCAAGCGCCGGGGCCGCAGCCAGGCCGCTTGGCTGTGCCACAGCGCGGGGCTGCCATGGGGCAAACCGGCTGCGGCCACCTGCTCTGCGCTGGCATTGGTGCTCCAACTGTCCTGCGCTTGGGGCAGCGCTTTGCCCGAGGGCAATTCGCGTTTGCCTTTGATGCGATGCTCCAGCACCCCTGTCAAGCCCCAATCGTGGGCGTTCAGTGATCCTGCTTGGGTAAGAGCCTTTGCCCGTTCGAGCGTGGCTTGCACGCCCGCACGGGTGATGCGCGACAACACGTTGTCATCGGGCGAAACATGCGGCGCGGCCAAGCCTACGGGCAGCCCCGAAGCACCTGCACCCAAAGCCTGCGCGGCTTCCAAGACCAGGACTTGCCAGCCCCGCTGGGACAGGCTGAAGGCGACAGCAGCGCCCGCCATGCCCGCGCCCACCACAACGATACGGCGGTCCCGTGGGGTCTGCACTTTAAGCGCTAGGGGGCGGCACGTAGCCTTGAGCCGCGTCTGCGCCGCCGCCAAAGAAATGGTTTTCCATCTGACGGGCCAGGTACTGGCGGGCGCGCAAGTCGGCCAGGTTCAAGCGGTTTTCATTGACCAACATGGTTTGATGCTTGAGCCAATCGGCCCAGGCTTGCTTGCTCACACCTTCCCAAATGCGTTTGCCCAATTCACCGGGGTAGGGCGGAAAGTCCATGCCTTCGGATTCCATGCCCAGTTTGATGCAGTTGACGGTGCGTGCCATGACGAGTCCTTTGATTTTCGCTAAAGAAGCTGTGGTTATACGGATATAAAATCTGTGTATTTCCACAAATGGGAATGGACATGCAGAATCGGACCTCTTGAGACGTCCGTTGACCATGAAAATGGCGCTTGCAAGCCCTTGACAGGGCATCACTTTAGCAAGCTTTGGCCTGTCCTTCCTTTCAACAGGGTTTGAAGACCCTGTCTTTTTCTCCATCACACGGGTAGTCATGAGTGCATTTCTTGAAGAGCGCGTCTTGAGCGTTCACCACTGGACCGATCGGTTGTTCAGTTTCACCACCACACGCGATCAAGCTTTACGCTTCTCGAACGGCCACTTCACCATGATCGGCCTGCGCGGTGAGACCGGCAAACCCCTGCTGCGCGCCTACAGCATTGCCAGCGCCAATTACGAAGAGCATTTGGAGTTTTTGAGCATCAAAGTGCCAGACGGCCCATTGACTTCCAAGCTGCAGCACATTCAGGTGGGCGACTCCATCGTGGTCGGACGCAAGCCGACGGGCACCTTGCTGATTGATTATTTGTTGCCCGGCAAACGCTTGTACCTGATTGGCACCGGCACCGGTTTGGCGCCCTTCATGAGCATCATCCGCGATCCGGAGACCTATGAACGTTTTGAAGAAGTGATCTTGCTGCATGGCGTGCGCCAAGTCAGCGAACTGGCCTATCACGACTACATCACCCAAGAACTGCCGCACAACGAGTTTCTGGGTGAGATGGTCAGCAAGCAACTCAAGTACTACCCCACCGTGACACGTGAGCCTTTTAAAAACCAAGGCCGCGTGACGGACTTGATGGAAAGCGGCAAGCTGTTTGAAGACTTGGGCGTGCCCAAGCTCAATCCGGTCGAAGACCGGGTGATGATTTGCGGCAGTCCCGAAATGTTGCGCGACCTCAAAGCCTTGTGCGAAAAGAACGGTCTGCCTGAAGGCAACACCACCAAGCCCGGTGCTTTTGTCATTGAACGTGCCTTCGCTGAAAGTTAAACTCAGCCCATGTTTCTCAAGCCGCCTCCTTTTCGCCCGATTTTTGGCCTGATGGCCCTGGCCTGCGTGGGCATGCTGGCTTTTGGTTTGTATTTGCAGCATGTTGAGGGGCTAAACCCTTGCCCCATGTGCATCGTGCAGCGTTACGCCTTGATTGGCGTGGCGGTATTGGCTGGCATGGGTTGGCGCATGCAACGCTGGGCCCCCATTGCTGTGGTCGGCGCACTCATGACGCTGGTTTCGGGTTTTGGGGCTTTTGTGGCCGCACGCCAAAGTTGGCTGCAGTGGTATCCGCCTGAGATCGTGACCTGCGGGCGAGATCTGTACGGCATGATCGAGAATTTCCCGTTGCAGCGTGTCATCCCCTTGGTGTTCAAGGGCAGTGGCGATTGCGTCAAAGTGGACTGGACCTTTCTCGGTGGCTCGATTGCCAACTGGTCGTTCGTTTGCTTTGTGGGTTTTGGGCTGATCGCTGTGGTGATCTTTTTCAAAGCCCTGCAAAAGCGCTGAATCTGGCTTTGTCCCTGTAGGAGCCAGCCTGCTGGCGATTCGGCGTTTGCGCTAAGGCCGCCATCGCTTGCAGGCAAGCTCCCACAAAATACCGGATTGGGTACGCAGACTCTGGCTTAGAGTTTCTTCACCAGCACCAGACTCTTGCGGTCCCAGTTGTATTTGCGCTTACGCGCTTCCGGCAGCCAGTCCGGTTCCATCTGCACAAAGCCGCGCTTGATGAACCAATGCATGGTGCGCGTGGTCAGCACAAAGATGCTTTTCAAGCCCATGGCGCGGGCGCGTTGCTCCACACGCTTCAAAATTTTCTCGCCATCGCCTTGGCCTTGGGATTGAGGCGACACGGTCAGCGCCGCCATCTCGGCTGTTTTGGCTTCGGGGTAAGGGTAGAGCGCTGCGCAGGCAAAGATCACGCCATCGTGCTCGATGATGGTGTAGTGGTCCACATCGCGCTCGATCTCGGTGCGGTTGCGCTTGACCAAGGTGCCATCGTTTTCAAAAGGCTCAATCAGCTGCAAGATGCCACCCACATCGTCGGCCGTGGCCTCACGCAGCTCTTCTAATTTTTCATCGATCACCATGGTGCCAATGCCGTCGTGCACGTAAATCTCCAGCAGCAAAGCGCCATCGACGCTGAACGACAGAATGTGTGAGCGCTCCACACCTTCTTCGCAGGCTTTGACGCAATGCTGCAAATAAAACGCCGTGTCCGTCGGTTGGGTCGGACTGGGCAGCGAGGCCAGCAACTGCTTGGCCGCTGCCAGCGGCAGCTCGGTGTCAATCGGGTTGTCTTCGCCTTCAGGCTCGTGCGGTTTGATGCGGATGCCCGGCGTCTCGGTCAAAAAGATCAGTTTGTCAGCCTGCAGCTCGGTGGCCACGCTGGTAGCCACTTCTTCCATGGTCAGATTAAAGGCTTCGCCGGTGGGTGAAAAACCAAAGGGTGACAGCAGCACCATGGCACCCATGTCCAGCGTGCGGGTGATGCCCAGCACGTCGACCTTGCGCACCAGTCCAGAATGCATGAAGTCCACTCCGTCCACGATGCCCACGGGCCGTGCGGTGATGAAGTTGCCTGAAATCACCCTTACCGTTGAGCCGGCCATGGGCGTGTTGGGCAGACCTTGGCTGAAGGCGGCTTCGATCTCATAGCGCAGTTGGCCCGCAGCCTCTTGGGCACAGTCCAGCGCCACGCTGTCGGTCACGCGGATGCCGTGGGAGTATTGCGGCGCATGGCCTTTGGCGGCCAGTTGCTCGTTCACCTGCGGGCGAAAGCCGTGCACCAGCACGATCTTCACGCCCATGCTTTGGATCAGCGCCAAGTCTTGCGCCAGGTTTTGCAGCTTGCCTGCGGCAATGGCTTCGCCCGCAATGCCCACCACAAAGGTCTTGCCCCGGTGCATGTGGATATAAGGCGCGACCGAGCGGAACCAGGGCACGAAGGTGAAATTGAAAACAGTGGACATGGGCTAGGGGCGTCAGGGCTTGAGCAAAAGAAGTTGGTTGGGGGGGAGCAATCGGACAAAGTCGCGATCGAATGTGCAGAGTGTCTCACCGGATTGCACGACCGTTGCGGCGATCCATGCATCCGTGAGCAGATTGCCACCGATCTGTTGCGTCAGACACACTTGCCGCAGGTTGGGCCATGTGGCTCCTTGCGACTGAAACTGCACGCCCGGGCAACTGAGCAGGCTGTCGACGAAGTCGGTCAGGTCTTGCAGGGGATCGGTTTGGCGAAATATCTTGGGGTTGGTGGTGATGCGCAGATAACCCGTGATCACCGTGCCCAGCAGCATCAGGTTGGCGCGGCCGTTGGCGGCGCTGATCATCGCACCGTCAAGCCAGGCGCGGGCACTCTGGTGGTGCGGGTGGTCGGGTCGGTAAGCCGCAACCAGCACATTCACGTCAGGCGTCATGATAAGTTATTCACGTCCATGCCCGCATCCATCGCGTCGTACATGGAGCGGTTGCTGCTCGGGTCAATGCCCGGCTGCAAGCCGCCGCCGGCTTTGGATACTGGCAGCTTGGGGATCACCATGGGTGCGGTCGGCATGTCTTGCCGGACATAAAGCGACAGCAATTCACGCACCTTGGCGCTCAAAGAGGTGCCTTCTTGGATCGCCTTGATTCGGGCCTGTTTCACGAGGTTTTCGTCGAGTGCAATGGTCAAATTGGTCATGATGCATCTCCGGGTAGAAAGTTCACGTGAACCAGTGTAGCACGTGAACACGTGTCGTGGGATAATGACCCCGTGACTTCGCCCCAACCCTCCCATTCCTCTCAGCCCTTGGTTATTGAATTCCCTGAAAGCCTGCCCGTCTCTGGCAAACGCCAGGAGATCATGGACGCGCTGACCCAGAACCAGGTCATCATCGTCTGCGGCGAGACCGGTTCGGGCAAGACGACACAGCTGCCTAAAATTGCGCTGGCGCTGGGTCGCGGCAAGCTCAACGCCAAGCCTGGCGAAAAAGGCCGATTGATTGGACACACCCAGCCTCGCCGCATTGCCGCCAGCTCGGTGGCCAAGCGCATTGCCGAAGAGCTCAAGACCACGCTGGGCGATGTGGTGGGTTTTAAGGTACGGTTTCAAGACCGATTGAGCAAAGACACCTCGGTCAAGCTGATGACCGACGGCATTTTGCTGGCCGAGACCCAAAACGACCCGCTGCTCAATGCCTACGACACCATCATCATTGACGAGGCGCACGAACGCAGCCTGAACATTGACTTTTTGCTGGGCTATCTGCGTCAGATCTTGCCGCGCAGGCCTGACCTGAAAATCGTCGTCACCTCGGCCACGATTGACGCTGATCGGTTTGCGCGGCACTTTGCCTCTAAAAACGGCCCGGCCCCGGTGATCATGGTCTCTGGCCGGACCTTTCCGGTAGAGATGCGCTGGCGGCCGTTTGAAGAGTCGCGTGAATACGACCTGAACACCGCCATTGCCGATGGCGTGGATGAACTTTGGGCGGGCGGGGCAGGGGGCGACATTCTGATTTTCTTGCCCGGCGAGCGCGAAATCCGCGAGGCTGCGGACCACCTGCGCAAACACGTGGCGCACAACGCCTGGACCCGCAACGCCGAAGTGCTGCCGCTGTTTGCCCGCCTGTCGCAAGCTGAACAAGACCGCATTTTTGACGGCCACACCGGCCGGCGCATTGTGTTGGCCACCAACGTGGCCGAAACCTCACTGACCGTGCCCGGCATTCGCTACGTGATCGACGCCGGCACCGCACGCGTCAAGCGTTACAGCCTGCGCAGCAAGGTCGAGCAACTGATGGTTGAGCCCATCAGCCAGGCGGCGGCCAATCAGCGCGCGGGCCGCTGCGGCCGGGTGGCCGACGGCATTTGCATTCGCCTGTACGACGAAAAAGATTTCAGCGGTCGCCCGCGCTTTACCGACCCCGAAATTTTGCGTTCTTCTTTGGCGGGCGTGATCTTGCGCATGAAGTCGCTGCACCTGGGTGTGGTCGAAGACTTTCCGTTCATCGAAGAACCGTCGAATCGCGCCATCACCGACGGCTATCAGCTGCTGGCCGAGCTGGGCGCGGTGGACGAGGCCAACGAGCTGACACAAATTGGCCAGGAGCTGTCGCGCTTGCCGCTGGACCCGCGTGTGGGCCGCATGATTTTGGAAGCGCGCCACCGCAACGCGTTGGACGAAGTGCTGATCATCGCCAGCGCCATGAGCGTGCAAGACGTGCGCGACCGCCCCATGGAAGCGCAAGCCCAAGCCGACCAACAGCACGCCAAGTTTGACGACGACAAAAGCGAGTTCAGCGGTTACCTCCGGCTGTGGAAATGGATTAACGACGCCCGTGGCGGCGAACCACCCGCTAGGAAATTGGGGTCGGATCCCGATTTCTCGAAGAGAAATTCGGGCTCTGACCCCAATTTCCGTTCTCCGAATCAACAGCCTACCCACAAACTCAGCAACCGCCAATACGAGCAATTGCTGCGGCAAAACTTCATCAATATTCGCCGGGTGCGCGAGTGGCGCGACACCCACACCCAGTTGCTCACGGTGGTGACTGAGCACCGCTGGAAACTCAACACCGCGCCTGCCAGCTACGAGCAGCTGCACCTGTCCATGCTGTCTGGCCTGCTGGGCAACGTGGGCTACAAGCTCGAAGACGAAGAAGCCTATTTGGGCGCGCGCGGCATCAAGTTTCACAAACACCCCGGTGCGCACCTGAGTAAAAAACCGGGCCGCTGGATCGTGGTGGCTGAACTGGTGGAAACTACGCGCCTGTTTGGACGGGGCATTGCCGCCATTGAGCCGACTTGGTTGGAGCAGGTCGGCTCCCACCTTTTAAAGAAGCAGCTGCTCGATCCGCACTGGGAAAAGAAGTCGGCCGAAGTCGTCGCCCTGGAGCGAGCCACGCTGTATGGCCTGGTCGTCTACAACGGCCGTCGCACGCCTTACAGCCGGGTGGATCTGCACGGCGCGCGCGACATTTTCATTCGCGAAGCGCTGGTGGGTAACCAGTGGGAAACCAAGCTGCCGTTTTTGGCCGGCAACCACAAGATGATCGCCAAGGTCGAAGAGCTCGAGCACAAGTCGCGCCGGCAAGACGTGCTGGTCGACGACGAGCTGATCTACGCCTTTTATGACCAACAAATCCCTGCTGATGTGTGCAGCGGCCGTTTGCTGGAGAACTGGTACCGCGCCGAGAGCGTCCGGCAACCGCGCCTGTTGATTCTCTCGCGCGAAGAGCTGATGCGCCACGAGGCCGCCGGCATCACCACGCAAGCGTTCCCCAAACAAATCCGCTTGGGCGGCACCGATTGCAGCGCCACCTATTTGCACGAACCGGGCGACGCCCGCGACGGCGTGACCGTGACGGTGCCGCTGTTTGTGCTCAACCAGGTGAGCGAAGACCGTTGCGAATGGCTGGTGCCCGGCTTGCTGAAAGACAAAATTCAGGCTCTGCTCAAAAGCCTGCCACAGCGCCCGCGCACGCGCTTTGTGCCGCTGCCCGAATCGGCCGCGCGCATCGCCGCTGAGTTTTCGGTGCCTGAGTTGTTTGGCAGCGGCTCGCTGACCGATGTGCTGCTGAAAAAAGCCCGCGACGAAACCAGCCTGGACATCAAGCGCACCGACTTCAAGCACGAGATGCTCAGCCCGCATTTGTTCATGAACCTGTGCGTGGTCGACGAACACGGCCGCCAAATGGGCATGGGCCGCAACCTCGGCGCTTTGAAAGGCGAGCTCGGCGCCAAAGCCCGCGGTGCCTTCCAAGCCCTGGCGCAGCTGAAAGTGCTTAAGACGGAATCTGAGCAATTGGGGTCAAACCCATTGGGGTCAGATCCCGATTTGTCGAAGACAAACTCGGGCTCTGACCCCAAATCCCACCCCAATTTCCCTCGAGGACAGAAGTCTTCAAACACCGAAGCCAAACCCACCGCCATCACCCCCCAGCGCTACATCACCTGGACCTTCGGCGAACTCCCCGAGCTGATGGAAATCAGCAAAGGCGGCCAAACCCTGATCGGTTTTCCCGCCTTGGTCGACATGGGCGACGCCGTGACCATCGAAGTGTTTGACGAGCCCGACATGGCGGCCAACAAAAACCGCGCTGGCCTGCGCCGCTTGTTTGCGTTGCAGATCAAAGACGCGCTCAAATACCTTGAGAAAAACATCCCCGACCTGCAAAAAATGGCGGTGGCCTACATGCCTTTGGGTACCGCCGAGGAGCTGAAAACCCAGATCATCGACGTGGCGCTGGACCGCGCCTTCTTGCTCGACCCGCTGCCCAATGACGAAGCCACATTCAAGCGCCGCATCGACGAGGGCAGGGGGCGTCTGACCCTGATTGCCAACGAAGTGGCGCGGCTGGCAGGCACCATCTTGCTGGAGTTTGGTGCGGCCACCCGCAAGATCAAGGACACCAAAAACGCGCCCGACGCGACGGCAGATTGCACCCAGCAACTGCAACGCTTGGTGCCCAAAAACTTCATGGCCGCCACCCCGTGGCCGCAGCTGCAGCACTACGCCCGCTACCTCAAAGCCATCACCCTGCGCCTGGACAAATACCGCGCCGACCCCGCCCGCGACGCCCTGCGCCTGACGGAGCTGAAGCCGCAAGAACAACGCTACTGGCGCCTCGTGGCCGAACGCAAAGGCGCCCAAGACGCCCGCATGCTGGAGTTCCGCTGGCTATTGGAAGAGTTGCGCGTGAGCTTCTTCGCGCAAGAGCTGCGCACTCCACAGCCGGTCAGCATCAAGCGGCTGGAGAAGGCTTGGGGGCAGTTGAATCATTGAAAAAGCGGGGTTGTCTTTAATACGTCAATGACGTATTATTGAGGCATGCTCACGGTCATCGAAACACCCATGTTCTTGCGCTACGCCGCCAAAGTGTGGGATGACGCAGAGCGAGACGATTTCATCGCATGGCTGGCTGAACACCCCGATGCAGGCGATGTGATCGCTGCTACAGGTGGCTTGCGCAAAGTGCGCTGGTCACGCGCTGGCATGGGTAAGCGCGGTGGGGTTCGGGTCATCTACATGCAGCGCAATGCACAAGGGGAGTTGGTGCTCTTGACCGTCTATGCCAAGGCCGAACACGACACGTTGTCGAATGCTTTTTTGCGCAGCCTGGCGCAACTTTACGAGGAATAAACCATGTCCAAAATCTCAGTGACTGACGATTCGTCAATGACGAAATTTGAAAAAGATTTGCTGGAGTCGATTCGTCAGGCCCAACGCGGTGAAGGGCGCGTCACCAAAGTGGCCGTCACGGCCGCAACCGAGGCGCGACTCAAACTGGGTGTGTCTCAATCCGCTTTTGCGCAATTGTTGGGTGTGTCTGTTCGCACATTGCAAGAGTGGGAGCAAGGACGCCGCGAGCCCTCAGGCGCGGCGCGCACGCTGTTGCGCATTGCCCTGAAGTCGCCCGAGGCGATTTTGCAGGCGGGTTGATTTGAACTTGCGCTTTCTTGGCGAATGAACGTAAGGGCGCGCAAGACGCCCGCATGCTGGAGTTTCGCTGGCTACTGGAAGAGCTGCGCGTGAGCTTCTTCGCGCATGAACTGCGCACCCCGCAGCCGGTGAGCATCAAGCGGCTGGAGAAGGCTTGGGGACAGTTGAATCATTGAATTCTGCTTGAGGCCGTTCGATATTAGAGCTAAGTTGTCGGTAGAGGCTGGTGATGTAAGCCCGGGCCGAATGATGCAAAATTTGCAGCAGTTAGGGAGTTACGGTGAATGCTGTTTTTGACTTTCTTCAATGAGTTCCGCGCGGATTTCGTCAAGACGCTTTCTACTTGCATCGAAGTCGTCGAAAGAATAAGGTTGTTCGTCCGCGATTCCAGACTTGCAAAGCTTGGCCTCTAGCCCTGTGGCTTCATATAACCCAAGCCAGCACTCTCGAGCTGTTGCCATAACGGCATCCTTGATTCCATCTTCGGTTTCCTTCTTTCGCTGTGTTTCAAGTTCGGCAACTATAAGAGCGCAACTTTTGAGGCGCATCGCACACTCTTCAATGATGAGTAGGAGACGGCCCTCGGACACAAGAAGTGGATCAATGGCAAGTAATCTTGCTCGAACTTCGTGTAGCTCCTCAGCCCGAAAATTCCAAGTCTGGTGTGGTTTGCCAATTCGCCCCGCGACATCCTCGCATGCTCGAGCGGCGGAATAAAAAAGCACTCTTAGTGAACGGGCGCGTCGCAACTGGGTCGTGAGATCGTCTTTCTCTTTTCGCATTAACTCCAAGGTGTGTTGACGATGGACTACTGCAAGCGCAGCAACGATTGCAGCAACAGAGCCAACAGCCTGAATCTAAGCCGGTGCACTCGATTCAAGAAAATGGGCTACCCAAGACCATCCTGCGAATGCAGTCAAAAAAAGTAATACAAGAATCGAGCCTATAACAATGGCTCCAAACGCTGGTGCCCATACATCAGTAGGTGAGTCAGAGATGGGAGAGGATTTATGCATCAATTGAATCCTGGTATGACGCGAGAGTTAAAAGAAATTTTTGCCAGGTGTTCAATCAGTTAAGCCATGTGAGCGGCTGGGCCATCGAGCAGAGGCGTTTGGTTGGATCGTGCTTTTCTCTGTATCAGGTGGTGCGGTGTTGTCATTCTTATTACGCATACAAATACCGCTGCATCCCCACAAACGCATTCCTTACCTGAACCGCATCCCCCAAATCCGCAATTGCATTGGAGATCGCGTTGTAGCGTAGCTTCAGCAATGGGGTGAGCTTGTCGGCGTCGAGTTCGTCCACGCCTTGGGTCACGTATTGGTCGAGCACAAAGGCTAAGAAGGCTTGTTGCTTTTGGCCATAGTGGGTATTCCGGAGCAACGTGACCAGTGATTCCGGTCGAACGTGACCGCTGATTCCGGGATCGTGACCAGCCATTCCGGTCATCGTGACCGGCACGGCGGTCTACAACATCGGCACGGTGTTGCGCATGTATTTCATATTTCGGCTGGGTTAGCGTCAATCCTTTTTGCAGGACCGCTATGCCCGCCCCAAGGATCAACATGCGCAAACTCAAAGACGCCTTGCGTCTTAAATTCGAAGGCCAGCAGTCGCACCAGCAAATCGCCACCGCTTTGGGCATCTCCAAAGGCGTTGTCACCAAATATGTCGGCCTGGCCGTGGCCGCTCGCCTGGATTGGCCTGCCATCGCTGCCATGGATGAGGCCAGCCTGGAGCGGCGTTTGCTGCCCGCCCCCAGACCCAGCGACATCTATGCCCCTGCCGACTACGGCCGTATCCACCAAGAGTTGCGCCGCAAAGGCATGACGCTTGCCTTGCTCTGGGAGGAATACTGCGCCGAGACGGCTGACCTGCACAGCGCCGACCACCCGGTCAAGCCTTGGCGCTACTCCCAGTTCTGCGAGAACTACCGCCGCTTTGCCAAGAGCCTCAAGCGCTCCATGCGGCAAATCCACCGCGCAGGCGAGAAGCTGTTCATCGACTTTGCTGGGCCTACGGTTGAGCTGATAGGCGGTGCCCGGGCCAGCATCTTTGTCGCCGCCATGGGTGCTTCGGGTTTTTGCTTTGCCGCGGCCACGCCCGCTCAAACAGCAGCCGACTGGCTTGGCGCTACGGCACAAGCCCTGGCCTTTTACGGCGGCGTGCCCCAGCTCATCGTGCCTGACAACCCTCGCGCTCTGGTGGCTCAAGCCAACCGTTATGAGCCCCGCCTGACCGAGTCGGCCTTGGACTTTGCCCGTCACTATGGCTGCTCCATGCTGCCCGCCCGCGCTTACCACCCGCAAGACAAGGCCAAGGTGGAGCTGAGCGTTCAATTGGTCGAGCGCTGGATACTGGCGCGCCTTCGCAAACAGCGCTTTGCCAACGTGAACGAGGTCAACGAAGCCATCGCTCCGTTGCTGACGTACCTGAACGAGCGAGCCTTTCAAAAGCTGCCCGGCTGCAGGGCCAGTGCGTTTGCCCAGATCGATGCCCCGGCTTTGATGGCGCTGCCTACCCAGCCTTGGGAGTGGGCCGTCTTCAAGACCGTGCGGGTGCATGTGGACAGCCACGTCGAGTTCGAGGGTCACCGCTACAGCGCCCCCAACGCCTTGGTCGGGCAAGTGTTGGAGTTGCGAGTGACGGCCCACGCGATAGAGATGCTGCACCGGGGCCAGCGCGTGGCCAGCCACATGCGCTGTGCGCACAAAGGGGGATTCACCACCGTAGCCGAGCACTTGCCAGAGCGCCACCAGGCGCATGCCCAGTGGACGCCCGAGCGGCTGGTCTTGTGGGGTGAGCGCATTGGTCTGGCCTGCGCCCAAACCGTCCAATTGATGTTGGAACGCCAGCGCCACCCCGAGCACGCCTACCGGGCCTGTTTAGGCTTGCTCAGTTTGAGCAAACGCTATGGTGAGCAACGCTTGGAAGCAGCATGCGCCATGGCCCGCCAGTTGGGCACCACCAAATACACGCACATTCGGGACATTCTGGTCAATCGCCGGGATTTGCTGAAGGAGACCCAATCGAGCCAATGGAGCAGCCCCATACACGCCCACGTTCGGGGTGCCGGGTATTACCAGTGAAGGGGCCGGTCATGATGATGAACACGACACTGGATCAATTGCGCGGGCTCAAGCTGGTGAGCATGGCCCAAGCGCTGCAAGAGCAAATGCAACAAAGCGGCATCAGCGCCATGAGCTTTGAAGAGCGCCTGGCCTTGTTGGTGGATCGGGAGGTCCATGGCAGGCAAGACAGGCGCTGCGCCAAGTTGCTCAAAACCGCCCGTCTCAAATACCCGCAAGCCATGATCGAAGACTTGGACTGCCGGGCCTCACGGGGGATTGACCGCGCCACGGTGATGAGCCTGACGCTGGGGCCGTGGGTGCGCAGTGGCCATGCGGTGCTGATCACGGGTCCGACCGGAGCGGGCAAGTCTTGGCTGGGCTGTGCATTGGCGCAGCACGCCTGCCGCCAAGGGCATAGCGCGTTCTACCAGCGAGTGCCTCGCCTGGCCGAAGAGCTGCGAATTCGGCACGCCAATGGCACGTTCACGCGCTGGCTGGACATGCTGAAGAACACGGATGTACTGGTGCTTGATGACTGGGGCCTGGTGGGGATGGATGCGCACACGCGCACAGACTTGCTGGAGATGATCGATGACAGGGCTGGCAGGAAAGCCACGGTGATTACCAGCCAGCTGCCCATAGAGCACTGGCATGAGTGGATTGGGGACGCCACGGTGGCGGACGCGATGCTGGACAGGATCATGCAAAACAACCACCGACTGACTCTGACGGGTGAGTCACTTCGCAAGACAAAACTGACTCAACAAAGGGAGGAAAACCGGGGCTGAAAACGGCAGCACCCTAAAATCAAAGCGCGCAACACCGCCATCGGTCACGATCACCGGAATCGGCGGTCACGTTCGCCGGAATACGCAAGATAGGGTAGCAACAGGATGAGCATGTCGCGGTAGCTTTTTTGGGTATTGATGGCAAGGTTGCGTTCGGCCACCAGATGTTCGATCAGGAACCGACGGACCCAAGGACCCAACATGGATGATTTATTCATGGTGCTTCTC
>CAIWWN010000229.1 GCA_903916355.1 uncultured Burkholderiales bacterium
CGTGGGTAAATCACTTTGGTGATTTACCCACGGTGGGAAAGTGGTGGGAAAGTGTTTGACAATGAAGGGGAAGTCCTTGTAGTCGAACTCGGGGGTGACCGTCATCAAGATGGATGATCTCAAGCGGCAGGGCATCAGCTCAGTAGAGCAGATCATGCAAAACCTGAGCATGGTTCAAATGAGTGTGAACGCTGCCCAGTCTATCGGCAGCGGGTCGGGTGGAGCCACCTTCGCCAACATGCGCGGGATCGGAGGCAACAAGACCCTCGTGCTGCTCAACAGCGAGCGCATTGCCAACAATGCCGTTGACGGTTCGGCACCCGACCTGAACATGATTCCGTTTGCGGCGATCGATCGGATTGAAGTGCTGCGTGACGGCGCATCGTCCCTTTATGGAACGGACGCAATCGGCGGCGTCATTAACTTCATCACCAAACGAAACTTCACAGGCGGTACGGCTTCGGTTGGATTTGATTCGCCGCAACTTGGCGGTGGCAAGGTCAAGACGGGCAACGTAGGTTTTGGGAAAGGCAACCTTGTCGAGGATGGCTATAACTTGTTTGGCTTTTTCAGCATGCGTAAGGAAGAAGCAATCGCTGGCAACCAGCGCGATTACAACAAGCGCATCGTGGGCGGGCTGTCCAATAGCACCGACCCGGCCAACTACACTCAAGATTTCAGCGCGCTCTACAACCCATCGGCCCCTGGTTGCTCCGGCACGGCACTTATCCCCTACAAAGGAGGCACGCAGTGCAAGATTGTGACGCCGAACTTCGTCGATTTCTCGCCAAAATCCGATACTGCATCAGCCATGCTCAAAGGTACTCTTCGTGTCCACGGCTCCCTTAACCTGGGCTTCGAAGCCTTCGGTGCACAAAACTCGGTGACTACCCGGATAGCGCCCGTGCCATACGGTGGGTACCTGATCAACCCGATAATGCCTAACGGCAGACCCAATCCATACTTCCCGACATCCAATATCAACCCGACGTTCGATGATGGCTCTGCAGGGGCGCCTGCCTTCAGCCCATCTAAAGCCTTCCCCAACCCGGTGAACGTTCAGCCTGGCTTTGCCTACGTCTTTTGGCGTGACTTTCCTAACGGGTCGCGCTCACAAGAAAACGTGAACAAGCAAAACCGCATTCTGTTCACAGCAGATGGTGACAACAATGGTTGGGACTATTCTGCCAAGTTGTCATTTAACCGGAACCAGGTTGACCAAAATCTCGTTGGCGGATACGGTAATGGCGACATGATTGGCGAAGGTTTGCTCGAAGGTGTTATCAACCCATTCGGCTCACAGAGTTCAGCAAGCTCGGCGCTGTTGCAACAGGCTGCTTTGAATGGTCAGTTGCAGACAGCGACCGGAACAGTGACAACGGCCAAGGGCAGCGCAAGCCGGGAACTGAGCGACTGGATGGGTGCAGGTCGGGCCGTTCAGATCGCTGTGGGCGCAGAACTGCGTCGCGAAGACTTTGTGTCGCGCGCCAACACAGACTTTGCAACCCTTGTCAGCGCTTCCACAGGAATTGATCCGAGTTTCGTGGCCAAGGGACAACGCACCGTCACAGCTCTCTTCACTGAGCTCAACGTGCCCGTCAAGAAAAACCTGGATGTGACGGGCTCCTTGCGCCATGATCGCTACAGCGATTTCGGCTCCACCACAAACCCTAAACTGGCTTTCCGGTTCCAGCCCGCCAGCACGCTGTTAGTGAGAGGCTCGGCATCCACCGGTTTCCGAGCGCCTTCATTGTATGAACTCTATGGTTCGCAGGCCTACACGAACACAGCCGGCAACTTCAATAACCCAATCAATTGCTCTGGAGGTACACCCATTCCCGGCGCTTCATCGGGCGCCAACTGCGATTCACAATTTCAAGTCTTAAACGGTGGCAACACGGCACTCAAGCCCGAGAAGGCAACTAATTTCACGCTGGGCTTTGTCCTTGAGCCTGCAAAGAACCTCACCACAAGCGTTGATTTGTGGCGAATCAACCTCACCAACCAGATCAGCAGTATCCCGCAATCAACGCTGTTCAACACCTATCCGCAGTTCTCCCAGTACTTCAATTACGCACAGCCAGGTAATCTACTGTCGATCACGAGCAACTGCCCTGGGCCGAGGTGCGGCTATGTGGACCAGCGCTTGCAGAACCTGGGCGCGCTCAATACCAGTGGCGTCGACCTCGGCATGCAGTACCGCATCCGCTCTGAATTTGGTCAAATTGACACAGCCCTGCAGAGCACCTGGATCGGTAAATACGATTATCAGGATTATCCCGGTGGCCCGTTCAACCAAAACGTGGGCGTCTACTCTGGGACCGGCCCGATCTTCCGTTGGCAACATAACCTGGCAGTCAATTGGAGCCGTGAACAGTACTCTGCCGGTCTTGCCATTCACTTCAAGTCGGGATATGTGGACTTCATACCGACCAACGGAGTCTCCTCTTACACCACTGCGGACCTTTACGGTGGATGGACACCTGTCAAAGGGGTTAACCTGGTTGCAGGCGTTCGCAACCTCGCGAATGCCACACCTCCTGTTAGCGGTGGTCTAAATCCGTATAAATTTGGCGGCGTAAATTGGCGGTGGAATCTGGCGACTGATTGTGGTGCTCACGCCGCCACCAATAGTTAGGGCCCCGTGAGGGGCCCTGGTTGCTGATGGGGTTATACAGCTCGATGCTAGTCAGAACTTGTCTTGCTCAAAGTCGTCAGGCGGTTGATGCGTAACTCGCTGTTCACGCATGAGGTTTTGCATGACGAGGCCGTAATGGGTCCCGACGCGATCGCGCAGATCATCAAGCAACTCCCACACTGCCAAGGCCTGCTCTGGCGTCCAGTTGGCGTCTACTTTGAACGTCAGTCCGCTTGAAAGTCCTGACGGTTGATGCCATTTTTTCATGTTGCCCCCTTAGAAGTTTTGCGTTTGCTTGAGCGTGCCTTGGCATGTTCCTGTGCTTCCTTTTGTCGGTATGACTCGCCCTTGATGCCTATGATTTCAGCATGATGGACCAAGCGGTCGACCAATGCGACCACGCAGGCCGCATTGGGAAACACTTCGCCCCATTCTGCGAATGATTTGTTGGTGGTCAAGAGCGTGCTCTTTTGCTCGTGGCGGCGACTGATCAATTCAAACAGCAAGTCAGCGTAGCGGCTGGAATACGAGAGGTACCCGACCTCGTCAATGACAAGCAAGGCGGGCCTGGCGTAATGGCGCAGTCGGGTTCGCAGTGCCGAGTCACTGTCCAAACTGGCCAGCTCACCGAGCAGTTTGCCAGCCGTGGTGAAGATGACAGTGTGCCCCTGCAACACCGCCTGGTGCGCAATGTTCTGGGCAACCGTCGTCTTGCCTACGCCCGAGGGCCCCACCAAGATGGCATTGCTTGCGTTTTGCAGGAACTGCAGCGTCATCAACTCGCTCACAGCCCCCTGATCAATCTGCTCGGGCCATCTCCAGTCGTAATCGGCCAAGGGCTTGAAGCGCCCGATGCGCGCACTGTGTAGGCGCCGCTCCATAGAGCGGCGAGCCCTCTCGTGCTCCTCCCAGTCCAGCAGCGTAGCCACCCAGGGCTGGGCGCCACAGGCACTCCAGTTGGCCAGCAGGCCGTTGAGTTGCAGGGCCTGGGCGCGGTGTTTGAGGGTTGTCAGATCAGTCGTTTGCATCGTCATGCGCTCCACCAATGAGTTTGTCGTAGCCATCCAGGTTGTGGGGGCGCACGGCGATGTCTCGTGCTCGCACGTGTGCGGAAAGTGCCATGCCCAGCGGCGCTGGGGTTTGCTGCTCGCGTTGGCGCTGCAAGGCCAGGCGAACCGCGTTGGGGTGGGGCACGCCGCGGCTCATAGCGTCTGCAACGGCAGCCGTCATCTGCGTGCGCCCGTGCACATCGAGCAGTTCCTGCAACTGAGTGGCGGTGCGTCCCAGTGGCTCGCCGCGCTTGGCTGCCTCATTGAGCAAGGACTGCACTTGAGGGATGGCGTGCACCAGGCGGTCGGTATCGCGGTGGGCGCGCGCCCCCCTCTTGTGCTGCACCAACTCCTGCAGGTGGGCGCCGATCTCGATTTGTTGGCCCTTATCCCAGCAGCGCCGGTGGGTGGCCAGCACGTGTTGGCCGTCCAAGATGCGTACCTCGCTCAGGTCGGCGCTGACGGTGAGGCTGCGCTGCACATGAGTGTGGGGAATCGAATAATCGTTCAAATCGAAGCGAACATAGGGGGTCTTGCCGGCAGACACGGCCCGCAGCTCGTTGCAACTAAACGCGGTTGGGGGCAGCGCCATCAGGTGGGCTGTCTCCTGCTCAAAGGCCTGCTGCACGGTCAGCTTGGTGTCCTCGGGGCAAGGGCGCTGGCTGGCCGCTCCTGCCACCCAGGCATCTGCCTGAGCATTGAGCTGGTCGATGTCTGTGAAGGTGCGCCCCGCAAAGAAGTTGTCACGGATGTAGCGAATTGAGCGCTCCACGCGGCCCTTCTCGTTGTTATGGGCTCGAGCCCATAACAACGAGTATGGTGTGGTCACAAATATGTCGCGGTGGGTCTCAATTGCCCCTGCGTTACCTCTCAAATTGACATTTCTATCGCGACATAATTTTTGGCTACAGGGTGCGAAGGAAGGCCATCAGATCGGGCTGGTCGCGCCAATGCTTTTGTACTCCCGTATCGCTTTCCACTTCACATGCCGCCAATGCCCGAGCCTTTGTTTCCAGATTGATCTCGGCGTAGATATTCGTCGTCGTCAGCGAAACGTGCCCAAGCCAACCGCGTATCGTGTTGATGTCGACTCCGGCCTGGAGCAGCAGCGAGGCAGTCGTGTGTCTTATGACATGCGGGTGCACGTTCTTACCAGCCAGTGACGGCGCCATGGTGCAAGCGCGGGCAGCACATCGCTTTACCAGCGCATGGATGCCGGATCGCGTCATAGTCTGGTGAAACCGGTTGAGGAACACTGATTCGGGGATGGCCCGTCCTTCGGATTGCGAGCGCAACTCATCGAGCGTGGATTGCCACAGCGGGCAGCGACGTTGTTTATTCCCCTTGCCGGTAATGCTGACCGATCGCGTGTGCCAGTCGATGTCGCCGATTTTGAGCTGAGCCGCTTCGCTTGCGCGCGCGCCGGAGTTAAACATGAACAATAACAACGCATGTTCTCGGCGCCCTTGTACAGTAGGCACGTCGGATGCGGCGAGCAGAGCGTCCATTTCCGGTTTGTTGAGATAGCTGATCTGCGGGTGGCTGGTTTTCTTTATGGGAATCAAGTGGATTTGCGCCCACCAGTCGACGTATTCCGGTGCATGTTCGCCGATGAAACGGGCAAGGGCATGAATACCACCGAGCCGCTGGTTGCGTGTGCTGACCGCACAATGTCGTTGTTCTTCCATATGCGTCAGAAACAGGCGCACCATTTGCGGGGAGAGATCGTCCACCGTTAAACGGTCGATCCGCTTGTCCACCTTGGAGGCCAGATAGGGTAGCAACAGGATGAGCATGTCGCGGTAGCTTTTTTGGGTATTGATGGCAAGGTTGCGTTCGGCCACCAGATGTTCGATCAGGAACCGACGGACCCAAGGACCCAACATGGATGATTTATTCATGGTGCTTCTC
>CAIWWN010000230.1 GCA_903916355.1 uncultured Burkholderiales bacterium
CCTGCGCGCGAGTGGACACGCCTTAAATGTTGGTACGAGGGGGCCGCCTTGCCATCGGCAGGCTCCAATTTGGGCACCACGCCGGTCTCTTCGATCAAACTCAATTGGGGTTTGTCATGACGGTAAGCCTCTGCCAAGCCTTGTAGGGAGGTCTCCAGTTTCAAAGAGCGTGCGGTGGGGGCTTTCTCCGTGACAAAAGTGCCCCGTCCACGCTGAGGAGAGAGCAATCCTTCTCGGGTGAGTATGTCCACGGCTTGCCGAACGGTGACCCGTGCGACTTGAAACTCTTCGACCAAGCTTTCCAGTGAAGGTAACTTGTCGCCGGGTTTCCATAACCCACGGGCAATGCGCTGACGCAGTAAATCGGACAGCTGCGCATAAAGCGGCATGGGGCTATCCTGGAAAATGGTATGTGCAGATTGCCGCATGAAGTAAATGCCCTGTGCCAGTTGAAATGGTATTGTAGGCACTCGTGCAGAGCTGTATCAGACGAAAGATTTTTGGTAGATCAGCTCGCAGTAGCCAACAGCCTTAAAAGATGGGAAACAACTATGCGTTTTGTGAGTTTTGAAGAAAATGGCCGTCACGGCATTGGTTGGATCAAAGACATTCATGCCACGAGTTTTGTTGACTTGACCCAAGTGGCCCCCGATCTGCCCACCGATTTAAAGGCACTCATCGAGCTGCCCACTGGTTTGGCACTGGCCCATGCAGCGGGTGCAAAGGCGCCAAGCGCTTTGCACAAACCCTTGCGCAATGTTCAATTTTTGCCCTTGCTGACGCACCCCGGCAAGATCGTTTGCATGGGCTTGAACTATGCGGATCACGCCAAAGAAGGCGGCAACGCTCGGCCTGACTACCCCAGTTTCTTTTTGCGCGGCAATACGTCGACGGTGGGCCATCATCAGGCCATCATCCGACCCAAGGTGTCAGACAAGCTCGACTATGAAGCGGAGCTGGCGGTGGTCATTGGTCAGCGCGCGCGTCACTTGACGGCGGCCAATGCGCTGGCCTGCGTGGCGGGCTATACCTGCTTTAACGATGCCAGCTTGCGCGACTACCAGCGCAAATCATCGCAGTGGACGATTGGCAAGAACTTTGATGGCACTGGCCCCTTTGGCCCCTGCTTGGTGACGCCTGATGAGTTGCCGCCTGGCGCTGCGGGTTTGCATATTCAGTCACGCTTGAACGGCAAGGTCATGCAAGACGCCAACACCACTGATTTTTTGTGGAACGTGGTGGAGTCCTTGGTCTTGATCACCGAATGCATGACGCTGGAGCCGGGCGATGTGATCATCACCGGCACCCCTGCAGGCGTGGGTTATGCGCGCACGCCGCCCGTGTGGATGCAGCCGGGCGATGTGTGTGAGATCGAGATTGAGGGGATTGGTATCTTGTCCAACCCGATTGCCGATGAGGTCTGAGTCGGCCTGGGCCTGATCGTTCTGGGCCTAATCGGCCTTGGCCCCAGAGCTCTTCACCACCGCCGACCATTTGGGCACTTCGCCGCGCAAGAAGCTGCTGAATTCAGCGGTGCTGTTGTGTGTACTGGACATGCCCAACAGGGCAAATTTCTCCAAAACTTCGGGGGACTCCATGGCCCGATTCAGGGCGGCATTGAGTTTTTCCACCACGCCAGGGGGCGTGCCCGCCGGTGCAAAGAAGCCGAACCAGGTGTAGTCGTCAAACTCCTTGTAGCCATACTCGGTGATGGACGGTACATCGGGGAGCAAGGGCGAGCGCATGGCACTGGTCACCGCCAAGGCTCTGAGTTTGCCGGCTTTGATCATCGGCACGGCAGGCGGCATGGACGTGGACGCCATGGGCGTGTGCCCGGCCACCACCGCATTGATCGCCGCTGCAGGTTGGTAAGGCACGTGCACGATGTCGACCTTGGCCGCGGACTTCAGGCGCTCCATAGACAAATGCGTCGTGGTGCCTATGCCAGAAGAGGCGTAGCTGAAGGGCGATTTTTTGGCTGCCTCCACCAATTCGGGCAGTGTTTTGACGGCGACGCTGGTGTTGACGGTGAAAATATTGGGCGTTTTAGGGCCCAGCGCGACAGGCACAAAATCTTTCAAGGCGTCATAGCCCGCATCGGCATACAAAGACGGGTTAACGGCAAAGGCCACACTGTGTACCAGCAAGGTATAGCCATCGGGCGCAGCGCGTTTGACCTGTGCCGAAGCAATATTGCCGCCCGCACCGCCTTTGTTTTCCACGACGAAGTTGCCACCGGTCAGTTCGGAGAGTTTTTGCGTCAAGCTTCGCGCCACGATGTCGGTGGAGGCTCCAGGCGCAAAAGCCACCAGCAGGGTGACGGGCTTGGCTTTAGGCCATTCTGTTTGTGCCCCTGCGTGCAGGCCGATCAGGCCAGCGCAAAGTCCAAGCAACAATTTCGGAAGGGAACGTGGGAAGTTCAGCATGGGTTGATCTCTCTTTGGGGTTGGGTATTCCCGGGCTTTAAGCCTGAGGCACCAAATGAAAATCGAAATTCATTTCAAAGAAGGGCGTTGCAATGCCATAACGCGCAGCCACTTCAGCGTTTTGCGAAGGCAGCAACGGCACGATCAAACCCTCGCGCACGCCAAACACCGTGTCGTTGTCGATATAGGCCGAATCGGCCGGAAACAATTCGGTCACCAGACCGACATAGCCGGGCGCGCTGACGATCACGTGAAAGTGGGCCGGACGCCAAATGTTGCGCCTGCTGGCGGCCAGCAAGGCACCGACAGGCCCATCGGTGGGGACGGTGTAGGGGTGCGGGCGCAGGGTGAGCAAATTAAAGTTGCCGTCCGCATCGCAGTGGATTTTGCAGCGCAGGTTCTGCGGGTCTTGCAAGGGATCTTGTGCCGGGTACAGGCCGTTGTCTGCGTTTTGCCAGAAATCGATTTCGGCGTGGGCGATGGGCTGACCCTGAACATTCATCACCCGCCCGTGCAGCCATGTTTTTTGACCTGGCTGATCGCCACTCAAGTCCACCCCGTTGGGACGCAGCTGGGAGTCGTGATTGTGAAAAGGCCCCAACACACTGCTGGAGGTGCCGCCGTCGGGTTGTGATACCACATCGACCATGGATGAAATGCCCAAAATGTCGGAGAGCAGGCTGAACTCGTTGCGATCGGCGTCGGTGATCGCCGCACTCTGGGTTAGAAATTCAAGTCCGCGCAACCATTCTTCTTTGCTCAGTTGGGATTCGGCGACGAAGGCATGCAGGTGTTTGACCAACAGCGCCATGACCTGGCCGAGGCGCGGGTCGTTGGCTTGCGAAAAGCTGCGCATGGCCGCTTCGGTGACGGAAAGCTGGGACATCGTGGGACTTTGCAATGAGACGATGGACTCATACTAGGCGATTCAGGGCTGTTGCCGTATAGGGATTTGACCTGTAGCCATTGGTTCAAAATCACTCGCTGACATTGCAGTCACGCCGCAGCAAGGCCAAGGCGTCGTGCAGTTTGTAGTCGCGGTCGCTGATCAAAGTCACTTGGGCATCTTCCACAAAATGCGCCCACACTTGAACATAGTCGCTCTGGTGTTGCACGGGTGCGTGTTCCAAGATGAACTGGTTCGCCAGTTCCGGTTTCCAGCCTGATTTGCGCACTTTGCGCACCAAGGCCGAGGCCGATTTTTCGGTCAACAAGGTTTTGTGGGCACTGCCCGCCGCAATGCTCAAGAACAGGGTGAGCAAAGAGCCGTCATCGCTGTGGCCTTGGGTGACTTTGTTCCAGGCAACGGATGCTTCACGGTCAAAGTGGTCGATCTCGGCCAGGCTGTCTTCGATCCAAAAGTAGCGACCCACAAAAGCAGGCGTTTGCTTGAAGAGCTTGGTCACGGGGATCGTATTGTCCAAAATTTTGACCCCATCCGCGAGCAGGTTTTGGCGCACCTCCTCGACGACCACCTTGTATTCAGCGGGCAAATTCTTCGGCAGCGACAGTTTCATGGCTGGCGCAGCGGTTGACTTGGCGGGCTTACGCAAAGCGGCGATCAGACTTTGAAACTTCACCCAGTCTGGCATGCCTTGTTGCTTGCTGTGCAGCACCAGCAAGGCGGTGCGGATCACGGCTTCGGCGTCAGGACCTGCGTCCTCCAAATCGTCAGCGTCCAGCCCCAGAGCATCGGCCAGCCACAGGGCCGCGTCAATGAGTCCTGCCACCTGTTGGCGCTTGGCCAGTTCGGTGCGGTAGTCGGCCAAACTGCAGAGCGACCATTTGGCCAACTGTGCAATGTGCTTGTCGCTGAAGCCGCCGTGTTCATTCATGCCAAAGTGGCTGTTTTGCGGCATCACAATCAGGGCTTTGAGCATGTCGGAGGCGGCTTTGGAGCGCGACATGAAACTGTGTTCGCGCAGCATCAAGGCTGCACGATGCAGGTCGCCAGCGCTTTCCAGCTCCAGGTTCAGACTCACCAAATTGACGATGCGGTCTTTGGCTTTTTCCAACTCGGGGCGCAAGAACTCACTGCCAAAGTAGCGCGCGATTTGTACCATGCCTTTGGGTGCATCGGTTTCGATCGCATCGAGCTTCTCTTGCGAAAGCAGGTTGTGCCTCACGCCATAGGCCAGCGCCTTTTCAAAAAAAGTGCTGCGGTCAAACAGGGACACGCTGTGCGGCAGCGCGCTGGAAGAAGCTGGCGAAACAGTCATGAGGCAGGTGTTTCGCTTAAATGGCGGATTCTTCGTCCGGGTCCAGCGCGGCTTGGGTGATCTTGCCGCGGTCGGTGGCACTGGTTTCGACTTTGCCATCGTCCTCGGCCGACTCTTCTTCTTCGGACAGTCCCAGGTCGTGGGCCCGCGCCTTGGCGCGCAGCACCAACAGCATTTCAATAAACAAGTCAGGGCATTGGTAGCGCAGGGTCCACGCCATTTGCATCCAGTCTTGGTCAGCGACTTCGTCTTCGTCCAGCTTGGGTTTGACGTAGGCCGAGGCGAGCAGGGCGGTTTCGGACAGCATGCGCCCGTCGTCTTCCATGGCGTCGAACACGCCGGTCCAAGCAAAGGCTTCGATGCGGCTCCATTTTTCCGTGAAGTAATCGGCCAAGGCCTCGGCGCCACCTTCCAAATCGCCAATGGCCGTCAAGAACGCCACCGGGTCGGCATCATCACGGAAAATGATGGAATTCATCATGCCGCGCAAATGGGTGCGTGACAGGTCTTTGTATTGTTTCTCAATCACCACGGCTCGGGCAAACTGCGCCGGCGTGACCAAGAGGTTGATGACCGACTCTTTGGAGTTGTCGTATTCGCGAATCACGGCCAGCATGTCTTTGGCGGGTAGTTGCTCCAAGACCACCATCAAGGCGTTGTCGCCTTGCTCATCGGCCAGTTCGACCAAGGCCGCCTCGGCCGCCACGATATTGCCCGAAGCAATCAGGCTTTGTGTTTTGGCTATCAGGGCCAATGCGTTGGAGTTTGCTTCTTGTGTCATGTTCAATCCTTGCGGTCAAAGCCTTGTTCGGCCAGCCAATCGTTGCCGGCCTCTTCGCGTGTCCGGGCGTCTTGGTCGTCGTCGTCCTCAATGCGGGCGCCGCCATCTTCTTGAACCTGTGGACGGGCAGACTCGCCGTGCGCATCCTCAGGGTCTTTTTCGGCTTCGGGTGCGCGGTTGGCCGCACTCAGGGGTTTGGTGTGCATGTACTCCAGCGCCGCGGCCACGGTCATGAACCATTCGCCCATGGGCTCTTGCAGAATTTGATCGACGATGGGCAGTGCCCAGGGCTCAATCGTCAAGGCCTGTTGAACGCTGTCCCAGGCCAGTAATTCATCGTCGTTGTGCGTCAAAAAATGGTCCATCACCGCGGGCGCTGTGAAATGAAAGGCCTGATGCAAAACCACCGCCACCAGCTCGGGGTTCAGGTCCATCAGTTGCAGCAAAAAGCCCAGCTCTTGGCGTTTATCGGCCAAGCGTTTGCGCAAGACATGGCGACCTTCTGAATCAAAAGTCAGGTCGTCCAACTCGGCTTGGTAGGCGCTGCGAAGTTCAAGGAAAAAAGAGGAAATATGCATCGGGTTCAATCTCAGTGGGTCTGCGCGCGCAGAGGGGCAAAATAGTGGCTCCACATCTCACGTGCGGTTTGCGCCGGGTCGTCGAGCAGATTGCGACGCCGGTTGTCGTCGTAGGCTTGGCGTTGGGTCGCGTCCGACAGGACTTCATAAGCCTCTTGGACTTCACGAAAGCGTGCAGGGGCGTCAGCGGCGGTGTTGCGATCGGGGTGGAATTGCGATGCCTTTTGGCGAAACGCTTTTTTAATGTCAGCCAAGCTGGCGTCGCTGTGGAGCCCAAGGGCTGCGTAATGCTCGGTCATTCACGGTCTTTCAATGCCACCCATTTTAGTCGGCTTCTGCTGCATGGCCCCCACGCGGGTGGCGAGCAGCCTTGTCGGAGCTTGTAAATTGCATGACTCCATCGTCTAAACGGGCCCAACGCAGGCTGAGCATGTCAGCCCCATAGTTTTGATAAACCCGCCAGGGTTTGCGGTCTCCTTGCTTTGGCAGCACGTCTGCCGCGCGCTGAACATAGCCTGAGGAAAAATCAAAATAAGCTTGTGCTTGGGCGCCAGGATCTTTGCGCGGCACGGCCTGCGTGTAGCCGTGGCGTTCCATGTATTTCAAAAGGCGGCAGACATAGCCGGCGGTCAAATCGGCTTTGAGCGTCCATGAGGCATTGGTGTAACCCATGGCCATGAACACATTGGGCAGGTCCGACAGCATCATGCCTTTGTAGGCCATGGCTTGCGCCGGGCTGTAGGGTTGACCATTCACGCTGAACGCAATGTCGCCCAAAGCGTTCAGCTGCAAGCCGGTGGCACTGACGATGATGTCCGCCGCCAGGTGCTCGCCGCTGGTCAGATCAATGCCTGTGGGGGTGATGCGCAAGATCGTGTCCGTCACCACAGAGGCTTGGCCTGTGCGCAGGGTGCTGAACAAGTCACCGTTGGGCAGCAAGCAAATGCGTTGGTCCCAAGGGTTGTAGCGTGGCGTGAAGTGTTTGGCCGTGTCGATCTGTGGCCCTAGTTGCTGGGCCGCCAGGGCGATCAAATGGCTTTTGGCTTTATCAGGGTAACGACGTGCCAGACGAAAAAAATACATGCCCATCACGATGTTTTTCCAGCGCGTGAGATGGTGTGCCCAGCGCTCGGGCAAGAAACGCTGGAGTTGCAAGGCCAGTGCATCCTCAGCGGGGCGCGAGACCATGTAAGTGGGCGAGCGTTGCAGCATGGTCACATGGGCGGCCGTGCGGGCCATGGCTGGCACCAACGTGGCGGCGGTGGCCCCACTGCCAATCACCACCACGCGTTTGCCACTGTAGTCCAGGTCTTGCGGCCAAAACTGCGGATGCACCCAGCGGCCTTGAAAGGTGGCCTGACCTTCAAATGCGGGTTGGTGCGCCTGGGTATAGCTGTAGTAACCGCTGCACAAGTACAAAAAACGGCTGGTCACTTGCTCCTGCGCACCGTTGGCTTGCGACAGGGTGACGCGCCAGCAAGACTGCGCCGTAGACCAGTCGGCACGCAACACTTTGCGGCCAAACTGAATTTGCGGCGTGATGCCGGTTTCGTCGGCCGTGCTTTGGATGTAACGCAAGATGGACGGGCCATCGGCAATCGCTTTGCGTTCCGTCCAGGGTTTAAACGCGTAGCCCAGGGTGTGCATGTCGGAATCGGAGCGCACACCGGGGTAGCGAAACAGGTCCCAAGTGCCGCCCAGGCTCGTTCTGGATTCAACGAGGGACCAGCGTGTGTGTGGGCTTTGGGCTTGCAAGTGCCGCGCCGCACCGATGCCCGACAGACCTGCGCCCACGATCAGCACATCCCAATGGGGTGTTTCAGTGAGGGGCTTGGCGATTGGCGATGGGTCAATAAAAGGCTGGGACACGTGGACTCCTGAGGGCTGGCTGAACTTTACATGAGCTTCTCAAATGCGTTTGTATTCGGCCGAACGCTCCAGGGCCCTCGAAAATTGGCGTCTATCCAAGATCGGTCAAAATACCTTGGACTCACACTTTTTACAGAAAAG
>CAIWWN010000231.1 GCA_903916355.1 uncultured Burkholderiales bacterium
CAGCAGCAGCCAAAGCAAAAGCCCGCCAAGCCGGGAAGGCTTGAGAGCCTTTTGAAGTCAGGACGGGTTAGCTGGCCGTACGTCTGACTGCGGTCAGCTCAGAGTCGTTCAGTGTGGCGCCGAGTGGGACGCGGCCAAGGCCGCAAAAGCCTGGACCACTTCAGCCGGTGCTTGCACCAACTCAATCAATACGCCCTCGCCAGCAATCGGAAACTCCTCGCTGGCCTTGGGGTGCAAGAAGGTGATGTCAAAACCCGCAGCACCTTTGCGAATACCACCCGGTGCAAAGCGCACGCCTTGCGCCGTGAGCCACTGCACCGCCACCGGCAAGTCATCGATCCACAAACCCACGTGATTCAAGGGCGTGGCGTGCACGGCCGGTTTCTTCTCAATGTCCATCGGTTGCATCAAATCGACTTCAACCTTGAAGGGGCCCACGCCCATCGCGCAAATGTCTTCGTCCACATTCTCGCGCTCGCTCTGAAAAGTGCCGGTGACCTCCAGGCCAAACATGTCGACCCACAGCGTTTTCAAGCGACCCTTGTCAGGCCCGCCGATGGCGATTTGCTGGATGCCCAGTACTTTGAAGGGGCGGGTCATTTATTCGAACTCCACAATCATCTGATCCACGGTGAGTGACTCGCCTTTGGCGGCAACCACCTTTTTAACCACACCATCTTGCGCGGCAAACAGCACGTTTTCCATCTTCATGGCTTCGATCACCGCCACACGCTCGCCGGCTTGCACTTTTTGACCCACGCTGACCGCCACATCCACCAGCAGGCCGGGCATGGGGGACAGGACAAAGCGGCTCAGATCAGGCGGAGCCTTGTAAGGCATGAGCTGATGCAACTGGGCCATGCGCGGCGACATCACGAGAGCTTCGATGCGGGTGCCGTTGTGCTGTACCTGTAAGGCCAGCGGATTCTTCGTGGTGCCGCGCTCGATTTGCGCGGTGAACGCTTTGCCGTTGACCGTACCTTCAATGCGAATGTCGTTCAAGCGGGAATTGCTTTCGATAGCAAAAGTTTTGCCCGCGATGGTGATTTGCGCCACGCCCGGCTTGCCCACAAACTCGTCCACATGCACAGGCACATAGCGGTTGTTGCCGCTTTGGCCCAACTCGACCACGGTGTAGTCCTGGCCGACTTTCACGTCGTAGCCAGGCAACTGACCGCTGAGGTTGGCCGCGCGTTGGCGCGACTTGCGGCGCACGAACGCCGCCAAGGCCGCCAAAAAGTCGTGGTCGTCGTGCGGCACATCTTCGGCGCGGAAACCTTGGCTGTATTGCTCGGCAATAAAGCCGGTGTTGAAGTCACCCGAGACAAAACGCGGGTGCGCCAGCAAGGCGGCCTGGAACGGGATGTTTGAGCTGATGCCGCGAATCACAAAGCCATTCAAGGCTTCGCGCATTTTGGCAATCGCGTCATTGCGGTCTTTGCCGTGCACGATCAGCTTGGCGATCATCGAGTCGTAGAACATCGGAATCTCACCGCCGTCTTGCACGCCGGTGTCCACACGCACGCCGAACAGGTCTGCGGTGTTGCCCTGGAACATGGTTTGTGTGGGCGTTTGGAAACACACCAAACGGCCAGTCGACGGCAAGAAGTTGCGGAACGGGTCTTCGGCGTTGATACGGCACTCGATGGCCCAGCCGTTGCGCTGCACGTCTTTTTGCTCGATCGGCAGTTTTTCGCCAGCGGCCACGCGGATCATCATCTCGACCAGGTCGAGACCTGTGATGGCCTCGGTCACCGGATGCTCCACCTGCAAGCGGGTGTTCATCTCCAAAAAGTAAAAGCTCTGGTCTTTGCCAACCACAAACTCCACCGTGCCCGCGCTCTGGTATTTCACGGCCTTGGCCAATTGCACCGCCTGCTCGCCCATGGCTTTGCGCGTGGCCTCAGAGATGAAAGGCGATGGTGCCTCTTCAATCACTTTTTGGTGACGCCGCTGGATCGAGCACTCGCGCTCGTTCAAATAAATCACGTTGCCGTGGCTGTCGCCCAGCACCTGGATTTCGATGTGACGAGGTTCTTCGACAAACTTCTCGATGAACACGCGGTCATCACCAAAGCTGTTGCGCGCCTCGTTGCGGCAAGAGGTAAAGCCTTCAAAGGCTTCTTTGTCGTTGAAGGCCACGCGCAAGCCCTTGCCACCACCGCCGGCCGAGGCTTTGATCATCACGGGGTAGCCAATGCCTTTGGCAATTTCCACCGCTTTTTCAGGCGTTTCCAACGCGTCGTTGACACCCGGAATGCAGTTCACGCCTGCAGCGCCGGCCAGCTTTTTGGACTCAATCTTGTCGCCCATGGCGGCAATCGAGAAGTGGCGCGGTCCGATGAAGGCAATGCCCTCGTCTTCACAGCGCTTGGAGAACTCGGCGTTCTCGCTCAAAAACCCGTAACCCGGGTGAATCGCTTGCGCGCCGGTGGCTTTGGCGGCGGCAATGATTTTGTCGGCCACCAAATACGACTCCCGCGAAGCCGCAGGGCCAATCAACACGGCTTCGTCGGCCAGTTGCACATGGCGTGCTTCTTTGTCGGCTTCGGAGTACACCGCGACGGTGGCGATGCCCATTTTGTGGGCGGTGGCGATGACGCGGCAAGCGATTTCGCCGCGGTTGGCGATCAGGATTTTGGTAAACATGGTCTTTCCTTATTCGGGTGTCTGTTCAATGCTGTGCTGCTTGAGTTGTGGGGCTTGATTCTCGAAGCGGTCAGTGGCTGGACTCGCCATGGGCGCGGGCTGACCGCTAGCGCATCTGAAAACACCGCCCCGCCGAGCGGGTTGCCTGATCGCTTTGCGCAGGTCAAGGAGGAGCGCGAAGCGCGGGGGACACGGAGCAAAG
>CAIWWN010000232.1 GCA_903916355.1 uncultured Burkholderiales bacterium
AATCGCTTGAAAATGCTCAAACAGAGAGTGACTTTTCAAACAAATCAATACGAATTTCACATGGTGGTAATTTGCTGCCGGAGATCATTTTTACACTGAGTTTTTCAGACCATCCCTAATGCTTGTTGAAAACTTCATGCTGTCTCCAGGTTAAAAATTGTGCGTCACAAAAAGACGCACTTTGGGGGGTGAATAGAAATCTCGATTGAATGAAAGTTCGTTCTTTCAAGATTTCAAATTTATTATGAGCAAAGTTTTTATTTAAATTGACTGGTACAAGCCCTAAATTTTCATATTTTTTATTTAAATTGACTGGTACAAGCCCTAAATTTTCATATGGTGGGATATTTTTGGAGCGCAAAGTCACCTGCGTGACGCATGTACGCGATGGGTTCTAGAACTTTTTGGGATTCAACAGGGTGAAGGTTTGTATTTGTAAAGTGCCGTACGGTCGTGATGTGAGACCATGACGGACGTTTGAAATCACAAAGGAGGTCGACGATGACGATGGCAGTTCTGGCAGTGTTGGTGGCGGGTGTGTTGCCTTTGGTGTGCGCGGGTATCGCCAAGGCGGGTTGGAAGGGTTATGACAACCGCGACCCACGCGCTTGGTTGGCCCAGCAAACAGGATTCAGAGCCAGGGCCAATGCGGCGCAGGCCAACTGTTTTGAGGCCTTTCCTTTTTTTGCGGCCGGGGTCGTGTTTGCCACGGTTGCCCAAGCCGATGCCAGTTTGGTCAACACCTTGGCCTTGGTGTTTGTCGCTTCTCGTGTGGCCTACATTGCTTGCTATTTGGCCGACAAAGCTAGCGCACGCTCCCTGGTGTGGGCAGTTGGCTATGGTGCTGTGATTTGGCTCTACGTTTTGGCGGTGTAACCGTGATTGCGTGTTGAATCGAAGGATGGGCTGGCCTTGAATTTCAGCTCAGCGCATCCACCTATCCACGTGTCGGTGTTTGCTTTACCTTGGCGTCACATCAGACATGCACAATTACCCCATTGCTTTCTAACCGGCATTTTTTAAACAAGGCTCTTTCATGAAAACGTCTTCATTTTTTAAGCCATTTTTAGCGGGTTTGATGGTCTTGGCCACGGCGGTGGCGTTGGCGCTGCCTACACCCAAAGACATTGAGTCAGCGGTTAACGCCGGCCATCTCAAGCAAGCGGAGTCGATGCTGCGCGAGGTGATTCAAGAAAAACCGCAAAGCGCCAAAGCGCATTACGAGTTGGGTCAGGTGTTTGCCCGCGAGGCGCGCTATGCCGATGCGCAGGCTGAGCTCAAAAAAGCCAAAGAGTTGGACCCGTCTTTGAAATTCGCGGGCACTCCCGATAAGTTCAACGACACCTTCGACAAGGTCAACCGAATGGCACAAGCACCCGTCTCGGGCAATGTGTCGTCCCCAGCTTTGAACACCCCTGCACCGGCGGTCAACGCGCCTGTGCCCAAAGTGCCTGCAGCGGCGGAACCTGCGTTTTCCATGACCTATGTTTGGTTGGGCATTGCTGGTTTGGTGGTGCTGGCTTTGTTTCTTCGCCGTAACAAGCCTGAGCCTGCTGCTCCCATGTATGCGCCTTCTGCACCTGCAGGCGCATCTGTCGCACCGCGTGGTTTTGGTGCGCAATTCACGCCCAATGCGCCCATGAACAACCCGTCTTATCCCCCAGGCTACGGTCCGCAGATGCAGCCCACGGGTGGTATGGGTTCGGGCATCGGCGGTGCGGTGGTGGGTGGCTTGGCTGGTGTGGCCGCAGGTTATGCGTTGTCCAAGGCACTAGAAGGCAACCACAACAGCGACCACGGCAGCAACGCAGCCAACCCATCGGTTGCGAACAACGGCGGCTATGTGCCCTTTGACGCGCCAGCCCAACAACCCGACTTTGGCAGCTTTGATGCGGGCTCTGGCAGTGACTGGGATGATGGTTCTTCCGGTGGCGGTGGAGACGACAGTTGGTAACACGTCCCACGCGCATCTTCACACTGAGCCTGTGTGTCACTGCTGCGTTACTCAGTGCTTGCGCTTCGTCAGGCACTGACAAGCAACCTCTGGCCATCACCCAGCCCCAAGCTTTGGGTCTGTCCCAAGCTACTTCTACACAAATTCCTGATGGATGGCAGTCGCTGGGCGACCCTGTGCTCGATCAGCTGATCGTGCAAGCCTTGCAAAATCAACCCAGCTTGGCGGTGGCCCAAGCACGCGTGTCGCGCATGTTGGCGCTGGCGGGTGTGGCCGAGTCCAGCAGTTCTCCGCAAGGCAGCTTGAATGCTGACCTCACACGCCAGCGCTACAGCGAAAACGGCCTCTATCCCAAACCGATTGCAGGCAACATTTACAGCAGCGGCAATGTGCAGTTCGGTGTGAGCTGGACGCCTGATCTTTTTGGTCAACACACCGCTGAGATTGCATCTGCTTTGAACCAAGTGCAAGCCGTGCAGGCCGATGCGGCAGCGGCGGCTTTGAGCTTGGCTGCTCAAGTCAGCCGTGGTTACATTGCACTGGCCCGCTTGGGCTCGCAACGCGAATGGGCGCAGCGTGCGGTGGCTCAACGTCAGCACCTGTTCAGCCTCACGGCGGATCGCGTGAATGCGGGGCTGGACTCTCAGTTGGAGCAGCGTCAAGCCGAAGGCGCCATGTTGGAGGCGCAGGCCCAAGCGGAGGCCGTGGATGAACAAATTGAGTTGGTGCGTCACCAATTGGCCGCATTGACAGGGCAGGGGCCAAACGCTTACGCGACCTTGATGCCGCGTGTCGACCAACTCAAGCTCGAGCCTTTGCCCTACATGTTGGGGGTCGATTTGCTGGGCCGCCGTGCCGATGTGGCCGCTGCCCGCTGGCGTGTGGAGGGTGCGACACAAGACGTGAAAGTGGCTCAAACGCAGTTTTATCCGAATGTCAGCTTGGGCGCTTTCGCCGGGGTCAACGCCATTGGATTGGATCAGCTGTTTGACAACGGCAGCCGCCAAGTGGGCATCATGCCCGCCGTGCGTTTGCCGCTGTTTGACGGAGGGCGCTTGCGTGCTCAGCTCAAGGGTAAGCAAGGTGATTTAGATGTGGCCATTGCGTCCTACAACGGCTTGGTGCTCGACGCGGTCAAAGAAGCCAGCGACGCCATCAGCGCCAGTCAATCGCTGGCGCGCCAGCACACCGACCAAACCCGTTCTCTGGCATCTGCTGAGGCGGCTTACCGCATCCAGCGAGACCGCTTTGAGGCGGGTATGAGCAACCAATTGGCTCTGCTCAACGCCGAATCTGCGCTGTTGGCGCAACAACGTGCCCGCACCGATGTGCGCGCCCGCGAACTCGATAACCGCGTGGCTTTGATGAAGTCACTGGGCGGTGGCTGGCGCGCAGAGCGCTGAGCCACTGGCCTTGAATCCCATATCTTGAAAGTTTTTGTATGAGTCAATTGTCTCCCAATGAAATGGGCGCAGCACGCCGTCGTGGCCTCACCTTGATCGCCAGTGCGGTCGCGGTGGTCGCCCTGTTGTGGGGGGGCTGGCATTGGTTGCTGGGCCGTCATCACCTAGATACAGACAACGCCTACGTGGTGGGGAATGTGGTGCAAATCACCCCGCAAATTGGGGGCACTGTGCAGGCCATCCAAGCCGATGAAACCGATTTTGTGAAGTCCGGTCAAATCTTGATCAAACTCGACGCTGCAGATGCCCGCGTGGCTTTGGAGCAAGCGCAGGCACAGCTCGCACAAACGGTGCGCGAAGTGCGTTCCTTGTTTGCCAGCAGCGCTTCACTGCAGGCGCAGGTGAATTTGCGTGAGGCCGATTTCAAACGTGTCCAGGTGGACTTGGCCCGTGCGCAAGACGATGTCAACCGACGTGCGCCTTTGGTGTCGCGTGGTGCGGTGAGTCAAGAGGAGTTCCAACACGTCAACGCCCAATTGGCAGCTGCGCAAAGCACTGCCGCAGCCGCCCAAGCTGCCTTAGCCACCGCCCAAGAACAGCTTTCTGCGGGCTTGACGCAAACCGAAGGCACCAGCGTGAATAACCACCCCAATGTCGCACGTGCAGCGGCGCGTGTGCGCGAAGCCTATTTGGCGTATCAGCGCATCGACATGAAGGCCCCCATGGAGGGCCACATTGCCAAACGCAGCGTGCAAGTGGGCCAACGCGTGCAAGCGGGTACCCCTTTGATGACCTTGGTCGCCTTGAACCAACTGTGGGTAGACGCCAATTTCAAAGAAAGCCAGCTCAAAGAACTGCGCATCGGACAGCCTGCTGAACTGCGTGCAGATGTGTATGGTCAAAGCGTGGTGTTTCATGGCAAAGTGGCCGGTTTAGGTGCTGGCACAGGCGCCGCATTTGCCTTGCTGCCTGCACAAAATGCCACTGGTAACTGGATCAAAGTGGTGCAACGTGTGCCCGTGCGCATCGTGCTTGACCCCAAAGAACTTGCTGAACATCCTTTGCGTGTGGGTCTGTCTATGGACGTGACCGTGGATACGGCAGACCAAAGCGGCCGCGTTGTGTCGGATGCCATCCGCGAAGGCACCGTGTCGGCCACCACCATTTATGACGCGCAACAAACCCAAGCAGACGCCGAAGTGGCCCGCATCATTGCTGCCAACTTAGGCCGACCCAGCGCGCAGCACTGACATGGCTGCACCCGACTCTGCGGCGCCAGCGCCTGCTCACGCGCCGCCCAGACCCGAACCCTTGAGTGGGTGGATGCTGTTACTGGGCACCTTGGCCTTGTCGCTGGCCACGTTCATGAACGTGCTGGATTCATCGATTGCCAACGTGTCGATCCCCGCCATTGCGGGCGATTTGGGTGTGAGCCCAGGGCAGGGTACTTGGGTCATCACCAGCTTTGGTGTGGCCAATGCGATTGCGGTGCCACTGACCGGCTGGTTGACCATGCGGTTTGGCGCGGTGCGTTTGATCACGGCCAGCATTGTGTTGTTTGTCCTCACCAGCTGGTTGTGCGGTTTCGCTCCCTCGTTAGAAATGTTGGTGGTTTTTCGCGTCATGCAAGGCTTGGTGGCCGGACCCATGATTCCCTTGTCGCAAACCTTGTTGTTGTCCAGTTACCCCAGTGCCAAAGCGGGCACAGCCTTGGCGCTGTGGGGTGTGACCACCTTGGTGGCGCCAGTTGTGGGGCCTTTGCTGGGGGGCTGGATCACCGACAACGTGTCTTGGCCTTGGATTTTTTACATCAACGTTCCCGTTGGTTTGCTATCGGCGGGCATGACATGGGCCATTTACCGCAAGCGAGAGACGCCCATCCGTAAACTACCCATCGACACAGTGGGACTTTCTTTGTTGGTGGTTTGGGTGGGGGCCTTGCAGCTCATGCTCGACAAAGGCAAGGAGCTCGATTGGTTTGCTTCTCCTGAAATCGTCACCTTGGGCTTGGTCGCTTTGGTGGCCTTTGCCATTTTTGTGGTCTGGGAATTGACCGACAAACACCCCGTGGTAGACCTGCGTTTGTTCAAAGGTCGTAACTTTGCATTTGGTGCCTTGGCTCTGTCTATGGCCTATGGCTTGTTTTTTGGCAATGTGGTCTTGCTGCCCTTGTGGCTGCAGCAATGGATGGGTTACACCGCCACCTCAGCCGGTATGGCGTTGGCACCGGTGGGTGTGTTCGCCATTTTGCTGACCCCTTTGGTGGGGAAAAAAGTGGGGCAGTGGGACCCGCGTCGCATGGCCAACGGCGCATTTTTGGTGTTTGCTTTGGTGTTGTGGTTTCGTGCGCAATACACCGTGCAAACCGATTTCGACCACATTTTGTGGCCCACGCTCATGCAGGGCGCGGCGATGGCATTTTTCTTCATCCCACTGACCACACTCACCTTGTCGGGGCAACCCCCTGAGCGCATCCCGGCGGCCGCGGGCTTGAGCAACTTTGTGCGCATCATGGCTGGCGCCATGGGCACCTCCATCGCCACCACGCTGTGGGACAGCCGTGCGTCCATGCACCACGCCCATCTCACGGAGGCGCTGACGCCCACCAACCCGCTGTTCATGAGCACCTTGGATGGGCTCAAAGCCAGCGGTCTGAGCGCAGAGCAGGCCTTGGTGCAGATCAACCGTTTGATTGACCAGCAGGCCTACACCCGTGCGGCGGACGATGTGTTTTTGGCGTCCTCCGTGATGTTCATCGCCTTGATCGGGTTGATTTGGTTGACCCGACGTCCTGCACAGCACAAACCCACCGTTGCGGTGGATGCGGGCGGAGCTCACTGAGTTGTCGCGTCGTGGGGCGTTAAGTCAAGGCCTTCGCCACCACCTGTTGTGTGACTTGCATGGCGGCTTTGTGGGTGGCGGTCATGGGGCGGCGCGCTGACCATACCAACACCAGTTGGCTGGTGAGTTTGGGTTTGTCGATACGGTGTGTAGTCAGTCCCTGCATGGCGGCGACATGGCCAAGTGTTTAGGGCGGCATCACGGCGTAACCCAAACCTTCTTTGACCAATTCCAAAATGGCGTTCAAGCCGTCGATTTCCAACACGATCTTGGGTTTGCAGTTGATACGCAGCATTTCGGTTTCGATCAACAAGCGAAACGCATTGGGGCGACTGGGCACGATCAAAGGCAGCTCGGCCAAGTCGGCCAGTGGCATCACAGCTTTGAGCGCGGGTTCTTGAGGCGCTGCTTCGCGTTTTTGACTGGCAATCAAAATCAGCGCATCGTCGTGCAGCACTGTCATGTCTAAATCGGGTGAGGGCGGTGGGTTGTACAGCACGGCCATGTCCAAGCGCCCAGCCCGCAAGCTCTCCACCATCAGCACCGAAAAGCCTTCGGTCAGCGAGAGCTGGGCGTGCGGCAGCGCTGCTCTGAACGACAAGGTCAAAGGCACGGTGACCAGTTTGGACAAACTTGGTGGCAAGCCAATCGAGACCCGTCCGGCCAAGGCCCCGCGCACCGACGCGAGTTCTTCTTGTGCCACCGTCACTTGGTGCAAGATGCCTCGGCCGTGTTCCAGCATCACCAAGCCTGCTTCTGTCACGGTCACACCGCGGCCCCAGCAGTCGGCGTGCCCGTAGTTCCTTTTCCTCGGTGGATGCGCTGCTCGCTTTGCGACACGCTGTCATCTGTGGAATCTGGTGTTTTCAAGCTGCTTCAAGACCCCTATCGACCTGACAAGACGGCCTATGTCCATCAGGGATGTCTTAAGAGCCAGAGTGGGCGAGCGCCCTCGGCTATGTCAGTTCGCTTTTTAGTGGCGTGCCGCGAAGGGCACTTATCAGACTTTCCATGGCGTGCCTTTGTTCATAAGGGCAATGTTCCATGCCAAGGCTCTCAGATGACTATGCGCGAATTTGGGGCGTCCGGTGATGCTTCTGACATTATTGTTAGTTGTGGATGTGGTGCCCAACGACGCATGGCGGATGCGTTTGATCCAGATTCACCATTCGCTTGCACGGGGCATCATCCTCATCTACGCTTAATTGAACAAGGCTGCACCGAACCGGCAAAGGCAATATTGCTCGGCTCATCCAACAGTTGGTTTCCCACAGCCTTTTCAGCGCTATCCATCCCACGTGCTGTCGACAAAATTGGAAAGTTAGTTGAAGAGCAGTGGCCCAAGCTGACAAATGCCACAAGCATTTCTAAATTGGGTTTCTACCGTGAGGAGCAGCAGAACTACCAGTCTTTAATTCCGTTGTTTTCTGAATTTAGCGATGAAGAAATTTGGGCTGCAATCGAACTCAAACGGTCCGGCATTCAGGGTGGCAATTCCCCAGCCGAAGATCTTAAACTTCCCGAATGGCAGGTCTTTTCAAAGCCGGATTCCGCCGCTGAAAATCGCGATTTCAAACTCACACGAGTGGCACCACCAAAAGGGTTTGAGGCATTCTTTGAAGATACCGTTTTGGTTGAACGCATCCGGGAGGTACGGGCACTACTTGGTTTCACCCGAATTGAATCCAACGCAGATTTTGCAGAAGCAACTGTCACCATGGATGGTCGACTAACCAAGCTCAGTCGCGAAAATCCCAAATGGCTTCCTGCGTCTGAGGTTCGTGGCGAAGGTATCTTTTTGCGCATTCGAGAAGAAGTGTTGTTAGCCTGGCAAGAGAAGCCAGAAGTGCAGCAGCTTGAGCTTGAGTTTCTTGAGTCACACAAGGCTTGGCGAAAACTGCGCAAGCTACAACCTTTGGAAGAAGGATTTCCAGGAATTAGGCTGGTTCTGTTGCATTCGCTCGCGCATACGCTGATGCGGCAAATCGTGCTGGACTGTGGATACACATCCGCCAGTGTGCGGGAACGCTTGTACTCTCGACTACCGGGTGAAGAAGGTGGCCCAATGGCGGGTATCTTGATTTACACGGCCGCGCCCGACAGCGAAGGCACTTTGGGTGGTTTGGTTGAGCTTGGCGATCCTCTGTCGTTGGGTAGGCACATCCTACAAGGGTTAGAAAGCATGCGCCTCTGCGCATCCGATCCGCTGTGTTCAGAGCATCGCCCTGATACGCTTGGTCGCGGCATACAGGGCGCCTGCTGTCATGCCTGCCAGTTTGCACCCGAGACGTCTTGTGAGCGTGGCAATCGATACCTAGACCGGTCTGTCCTAGTGAATACATTCTCTGCTCGCGGTACTGCGTTCTTCGATTGATACTGATGTTCGACGATTTCTTGACCACAGTCGAACAATTAATTCGCAAGGCACCTACAGCTTGGCTGATATCAGCATGCAAAACCCTTCGTAGTCTGCCAGCCGATGCCAATGCGGAATTTGTTCTCCAGCGATTGCCAGCTACGGCTAACGCAGACGTATCGTTCCTTATGGCCTCGGCGGTGCGCTCAGCATCTAGTCAAATGTCGTGGGAGGCTTTGAGCTGGGCAATTCAAACTGCATCCAGCTCTTTTTATCGCTTGCGCGCTCAGCAGCACATTGAATTGTTGTGGGCTGGACCATCACCAGCCAACAAAGTACCTGCGCGCCGTATTGACCAGGCGCTGTACGACCTTATTGCGAACGCCAAGCAAGAAATCCTGCTCATCACCTTTGCCGCGGCAAAGATAAAGCGCTTGACCGATGAGCTTTGGAAGGCAGCGCAGCGTGGCGTACAAATTCGATTGATCCTTGAATTTGAGGAGTCTTCCGAGGGCCAACTGAGCTTTGATGCGATGAAAGCCTTCCCTTCAACACTCATAAAAGCGGTCAACGTCTATCACTGGCCAGTCGAAAAACGGGATCGAAACCAGGCCGGTCGGCCCGGAAAACTCCACGCAAAAGTGGCGGTTATTGATGACACCACTTTGATATCCAGTGCCAACCTAACAGACGACGCTTTCAATCGTAACTTGGAGGTTGGCGTGCTGATCAATAACGCGGACTTCTTGAGTTCGATAAATACATACCTCGATGCCCTGATTACAGACGGAACACTTAGCCGTTTATCTGGCCCTGTATGACGATACTCAAGTGCCCAGTCACTGGTCCCACACCGAGCCACCAAATTTCATTCAACTTGGTTCAACGCCTGTTTTGCCTTCACCCGCAAATTTACGG
>CAIWWN010000233.1 GCA_903916355.1 uncultured Burkholderiales bacterium
ACAGCGCACCACATTGATGGTGGCGTCGGTCTCGCGGATGTGGGCCAAGAATTTATTGCCCAAGCCTTCACCTGTGCTGGCACCGGCCACCAGGCCAGCAATGTCCACAAACTCGACGATCGCCGGCACGATGCGCTCGGGCGTGATGATTTGAGCCAGGGATTGCAGGCGCGGATCCGGCACTTCGACCACGCCCACATTGGGCTCGATGGTGCAAAAGGGGTAGTTCTCAGCCGCGATACCGGCTTTGGTCAAGGCGTTGAACAGGGTGGACTTACCCACGTTGGGCAGGCCCACGATGCCGCATTTCAAACTCATACAAATATCCTTAAAAATCAAGACCCCAGTGACCACCTCGCGCCCCATGGGCGTGATTGAGGTGCACGGCCCCGCGGTGAAAGTGCGGGTCATGCGCAAAGACGTAGCGACCTCAATCTCGATCAACACCGAGATGCGGGTCCTGGCTTTGTGCTGGGGGAATGGCTGTGATTGTACTAATCAGCGTTGCGCCATCCCAAGATGCCTGTTCAACCCCATGAGCGAGTGAGCAATTCATCGAGCGCATCGGCAATCAGCTGACCCTGCTCGGCCAGCGAGGCTGTTTTTTCGCCCAGTCGCTCCATGGCCACCGACACCATGTCCAGTGGGTGCAGCACCACGTTGACCCCTTGAACCTGAAACACGGGGTTCAACCGCGAGCCCACTGTGGCCGAGGGCCCAGGCAACGCACTGCGCAGCACCAGTGGCACCACCATGCGCCTGCGGTAATCGTCATAAAGCGCAGACTGCACCAGAACCACGAAGGGAATGGACTCCCGCAGCGGCCCCTGGTTGCGATGAACGTCAAACTGCGCCATTACAGGGTGGAATGTTCGTCGGCAAATGAACCGACCGAGGCATGCACCGCGTTCCAGTCTGCTGCGCAGGCATTGGCCATTTGCTGACGTAAGGCATGACTTTGCTGCTGCTCAGCGACATAGTGGGTGAGCAGCGCCTCCATGGTGGCAGACAGGTTGCTGGTGTAGGTCTTCGCCTGCGCAACCAGTCCTTCATTGAGTGTGAGGTTGACAGCGCGTTTGCGTGTCGTGGCGGGGGCGAGAGTGATCATCTGGAGGGGTTCCTTTAAACACTATGCGCATATTATGCGTATGAATCGCATTCCACAATACCCATGCTGTAATCCATAGACTTCCCGCCCCCATGAAAAGCCTGAACGACACTCACCCCTTGCACGCCATCCCGCTGCGCGTCGGCGCCGTGCTGCTCGCCGCCGGGTCGGCGTCACGCATGGGCGGGCAGCCCAAATGCCTGCTGCAGCTCGACGGCACCAGCTTGATTGAGCGCCAGATCAGTGCCTTGATTGCGGCGGGCGTATCGGACATCGTGGTGGTTTTAGGACATTACGCCGAGACGATAGCGGCTTCCGTGAGGCATTTTCCCGTTCGCATCGTGCACAACCTGCATCCCGACGAGGGCCAAGCGTCTTCACTGCGCATGGGCTTGGCCGCACATGAAGCAACCATGGTTGACGCCTATTACATCGGTCTGGCCGATCAACCTTTGATTGGCCCGGGCGAAATCACCGACCTGCTGGCCGCGCACCAGCAACGGCCCGCAGGGACTGAATTCACCCAGCCCCTGGTCGACGGCTTGCCGGGAAATCCGGTGGTCTTCACGCCCCAGGTGCGGCAAGACTTGCTGCTGGCCACTGGCGAATGGGGTGGACGGCAATGGCAAAAAGCCCATGCCGATCAGGTGCAGCGTTGGGCCACCGCCAACCCGCATTACCGCATCGACCTGGACAGCCCCGAAGACCTGCAGGCTTTCACCTTGCGTACGGGCCGTGCATTGCATTGGCCAGTGTCTGCCGTGCGCTGAGCGCTCCTACAATCAGGCCTATGGCGCAAAATTTTGATATTGCTATTCGCGGCTGCGGCATTGTCGGCCGCACGCTGGCTTTGCTGTTGGCCAATCAACGCCTTCGTGTGGCGCTGATTCAAACCAGCCCCCCAGCAACGACAACCGGCCACAGCGATGTACGAGCCTACTCCCTCAACACGGCGGCCCGCAAGCTGTTGGCGTCCGTTCGCTGCTGGCCCGAAGGCACGGCGGTGACCCCGGTGCTGCAGATGCAGGTGTTCGGCGACAAGGGCGGTGAGTTGAACTTCAGCGCCAGCGAGCAAGACGTGGACGCGCTGAACTGGATGGTGGACGTGCCTGCACTGGAAGCGCAACTGGCTTCGGCTGTGCGCTTTCAACCGCTGATCACAGAGTTCAGCGCCGACCACGCCGACACACCAACGGCACCCCTCACGGTGATCTGCGAAGGCCGCGCCAGCCGCACCCGGGCGGAGCTGGGCGTGACGTTTGACGTCAAGGCCTACGACCAACATGCGGTGGCGGCCCGCTTGCACTGCGCCCTGCCCCACGGACAAACCGCGCGGCAATGGTTTCAGTCCGGCGCAACAGCCGCGCAAGCGGATATTTTGGCGCTGCTGCCCATCGGCGGTGAGGCCAGCCATGAAGTGGCGCTGGTGTGGTCCGTGCCCCCGGCCAAAGCCCAAGCGCTGATGGCCTTGGCCGAACCCGATTTTGCGCAGGCTTTGGCCGAGGCCTGCCAGCACAGCCTGGGCACGATGGAGTTGACCGGCGAGCGCGCCGTGTGGCCTTTGCAACTGGCGCAGGCCTCACCCTGGATTGGCGCCATGCCTGGCCAAGCCCAGCGCAGCTTTGCACTGGCCGGCGATGCTGCCCACGCCATGCACCCCTTGGCGGGCCAAGGTCTGAACGTGGGCCTGGCCGATGTGGCCGAGTTGGCCCGTGTGCTGGCTGAGCGCGAATTTTGGCGCCCCTTGAACGATTTGAAATTACTGCGCCGCTATGCCCGAGCGCGGCAAGCCGATGTGCAGGCCATGGCCTGGGTCACGGACCGTTTACAAACCCTGTTTGCCCAGCCCGGCACCCTGCTGCCCTCAATGCGCAATTGGGGCCTGAGCGCCTTTAACCAACTGGGCCCGATCAAACGCTGGGCCACAGCCAACGCCATGCGTTGAGTTTTTATTGAAAGCAACACCGAATGACCATGACTTCCCGTTGGCTGAAACACCTCTTGGGCTTGAGCGCCTGTCTGGCCTTGACGCTGAGCCTGAGCGCCCAAGCGCAAGAAGCGAATCTGCGCAAAATCTTGGCCGAGCGCTTGCCGGCCTTGGCCAAGATCGATGAGATCAGCAAAACGCCCTTGCCGGGGATTTTTGAAATCCGGCTCAATGGCAGCGATATTTATTACACCGACGCAGAAGGCAACTACCTGATCCAGGGCTCATTGATCGACCTGAAACAAAAGCGCAACCTGACCGAAGAGCGGATTGAAAAACTCTCGGCGATTGACTTTGACAGCCTGCCCTTGAAAAACGCCTTCACCCAAGTGCGCGGCAATGGCAAACGCAAGCTGGCCATTTTTGCCGACCCCAACTGCGGCTACTGCAAACGCTTTGAGAAAGACCTGAGCAAAATCGACAACGTGACGATTTACCACGTGCTGTTCCCCATCTTGGGTGAGGATTCGCAGGTCAAGGCCAAGAACATCTGGTGCGCCAAAGACAAAGCCAAAACCTGGAACGACTGGATGCTGAACGGCATCACGCCCCCCACCCTGAAATGCGATGCTGCCGTGGTGGACGCCAATGTGGAGTTCGGCAAGAAAAATCGCATCACCGGCACGCCCACTTTGTTCTTTGCCGACAACACCCGGGTGCCGGGTGCGATCGACGCCAAGCAAATTGAAAAACTCCTTTCCGCTGTCCACTGAGTAAGCCCATGCACCGCACCGAAGACACCACCTGGTTGTTGATCCGCCGCCTCGGCTACGCTGGCTTGGCACCTTTTGTGATCCTGGCCTTTTTGCTTTGGCTGGTCGATGCCGACTTGCACCCCTTCATCGCCTTGTCCATGGCCGGTTACGGTGCGGTGATCGTGTCGTTTCTGGGCGGCATCCATTGGGGTATTGGTTTTCGCAACGCCATCACCATGCACAACGCGCCGCCCGTGCATTTTGTGTGGGGCGTGATCCCTTCGCTCTTGGCCTGGGTCGGCGTCATGATGCCGGCCTTTGCCGGCCTGCCTTTGCTGGGCGCGGTGCTGATCGCCTGCTACGTCATGGACCGGCGCACCTGGCCTGCGGCCGGCTTGGGCCAATGGCTGACCCTGCGTTTGCACCTGACCATCGTCTCGTCCTTGAGCTGCTTCTTTGCGGCCGGCGCAACCTGATATGAAAGCGGCTATGCCTTCCACGGTACTGCACTACCAGGTGGAGGCGGCCAGCCTTCACGCCCATCTGTTTCACATCACGCTGACGATTGCGACACCCGCAGCGCAGCAAACCGTCTCTTTGCCTGTGTGGATTCCGGGCAGTTATTTGGTCCGTGAATTTTCTAAAAATTTGCAGCGACTCCAAGCCCAACAACTGGGCCAAAAATGCGCCATCACCCAGCAGGACAAATGCACGTGGCAAATCGACTGCGCTGAAGGCGCGCCGCTGACGCTGCGCTACGAGGTCTACGCGCTGGATAACTCGGTGCGCACCGCTTGGCTCGACGCCGCGCGCGGTTTCTTCAATGGCACCAGCCTGTTCTTGCGCGTGCATGGACAAGAAACGCAACCGCACCATCTGCAGGTTTTACCGGTGGCGCCACAACCGGCTTGGCAACTGGCCACGGGCTTAGCGCCCGTCAAAGTCAATGCCCGTGGCTTTGGCCTGTATGCCGCAGCGAACTACGACGAGTTGGTGGACTGCCCGGTGGAAATGGGCGCCTTCTGGCGTGCTGAGTTCACCGCCTGCGGTGTGCCGCACCAGTTGGTGGTGGCTGGGGCCCTGCCGTCGTTCGACAAAGACAGGCTCATTGCCGACACGAAAAAGATTTGCGAAACAGAAATCATGTTTTGGCACGGCGATAAAGCCACCGCCATAACCGCTGGCCAACACACGCCGCACCAGCGCTATGTCTTCATGCTGAACGCGGTGGATGAAGGCTTTGGCGGGCTGGAGCACCGCAACTCCACCGCGCTGATTTGTGGCCGGCGTGATCTGCCCCGCTTGGGCGACGCCAAAACCAGCGACGGCTACACCACCTTGCTGGGCTTGATCAGCCACGAGTACTTTCACACCTGGAACGTTAAGCAACTGCGCCCCGCTGAATTGTCGCGCTATGACTACACGCAAGAAAACTACACCGAGCTGCTGTGGTTCTTTGAAGGCTTCACCAGCTACTACGACGACCTGCTGCTGCGCCGTGCCGGCTTGATCGACGACGCGAGCTATTTCAAACTGCTGAACAAAACCATCAACCAGGTGATGCAAACGCCAGGTCGCCTGATTCAATCTGTCGCCCAGTCCAGCATGGACGCTTGGGTCAAGTACTACCGCCAAGACGAGAACACCCCCAACGCCACGGTGAGCTACTACACCAAAGGCGCGCTGGTGGCTTTGTGCCTGGACCTGAGCCTGCGCAGCGAGGGTAGCGCCACCCTCGACGACGTGATGCGCGCACTGTGGCAGCGCTGCCAGGGCGGCCCCATGCAGGAGGCCGATGTACTGGCGGTGTTGCAGGATCTCACAGGCCGCAGTTGGCGCAAAGAAATCAAAGCCTGGGTGCACGGCACCGCCGAGTTGCCGGTGCGCGCTTTGTTGACCGCGCAAGGTCTGGTGATCCATGACGATGAAGCGCAAATGGCACAGCGCCTGGGCTTGCGCGCGGTCGATGGCCCGACGGGCGTGCACATCAAAACCGTGCTGCGCGGCAGTGCCGCCGAACAAGCGGGCTTGGCCGCCGGTGACGAATGGTTGGGCGTGGACGTCGGTGCGCGTGGCCAAGGCGGCAGCTGGCGTTTGCTCAAGCTGGATGATTTGAAGAACCTGCTGGGCACCGAAAAGCGCCTGACCGCTTGGATCTCACGCGACAAACGCCTGTTGCGTTTGCCACTCTCCCTGCCGGCCAAGGCTGTGACCTGGCGGCTGGCTGTGCCTGCACACCGCCAAGCGGGGCTTTGGCCTGCTGCGTGAAGTCAGCAGCGCTTCAGTTCTTCGCCAGCTGGCTGGCTCCTACACAAACACACACCTGTAGGCGCTTGCCTGCAAGCGATAGATCAGCTGGCGTTGACCCGCATCATTTGCCGCGCAAATCCACCACGCGTTTGGCCTTGCCCTGGCTACGTTCCACCCCGCCTTCGGGGCGCAGCTCGATCTCGACGCTGGAGCCAATGTAGACCTTGATCTCGTGCTGCAGCTGTTTGGCGGCGGCGCGCGCTTCGATGCTGTCTTGGCCCATGCCGGTGCTGGTTTCTACCACCACTTTCAGATTGTCCATCGGGCCTTCGCGGGTCAGCACGCATTGGTAATGCGGGGCCAACTCGGGCCGCTTCAAGATCAACTCTTCGATCTGTGAGGGGAACACGTTCACGCCGCGAATGATCATCATGTCGTCGCTGCGGCCGGTGATCTTTTCCATGCGGCGCATGGTGCGTGCGGTGCCGGGCAACAGGCGCGTCAAATCGCGCGTGCGGTAGCGAATGATCGGCAGCGCTTCTTTGGTCAGGCTGGTGAACACCAGCTCGCCCATTTCGCCGTCCTGCACCGGCTCGCCGGTTTCGGGGTTGATGATTTCGGGGTAGAAATGGTCTTCCCAAATCGTGGGGCCATCTTTGGTTTCGATGCATTCGCTGGCCACGCCGGGCCCCATGACCTCAGACAGACCGTAAATGTCCACCGCGTCGATGCCCATGCGCTTTTCAATCGCCATGCGCATGTCGTTGGTCCAAGGCTCGGCACCAAAAATACCAATGCGCAGTGAACTGGTTTGAGGGTCAATGCCTTGGCGCTCGTACTCGTCGGCAATCG
>CAIWWN010000234.1 GCA_903916355.1 uncultured Burkholderiales bacterium
ATAAATGTTTTATAAGTATTTTTCAAAAAAGGTTCATTGAAATCAGAAGATGTGCTGCAGAGGCTCATTTGGCTCGCTAACGTTTGAAAACCACTCAAACGGCCTGACAATCGAAGCTCCATAGGAGGTATTGGGATGTGTCAACTGCTCGGCATGAACTGCAACACGCCCACCGATGTGACCTTCAGCTTTTCGGGCTTTGCCCAGCGCGGCGGGGTGACCGATCACCATTCGGACGGCTGGGGCATTGCTTTTTTTGAGGGCAATGGTGTGCGCCACTTTGTGGACCACCAAAGTGCCAGCCAGTCCCCCATTGCGGATCTGATTCGCCGCTACCCGATTCAAAGCTGCAACGTGATTGCACACATTCGCAAAGCCACACAAGGCGTGGTCTCGCTGGAAAACTGCCATCCGTTTGTGCGCGAACTCTGGGGCCGCTATTGGGTCTTTGCACACAATGGCAATTTGGTGGACTACGCGCCGCGCTTGCATGGCAGCTTCAAACCGGTGGGGCAGACCGACAGCGAGCTGGCTTTTTGCTGGTTGATGCAAGAGCTGGCCAAGTCGCATGCCAGCGTGCCCACCGTACAAGAGTTGTCACTCACCTTGAGCGAGTTGGTGCCGCAGATTGCCCAGCACGGCACTTTCAATTTTTTGCTGTCCAACGGTCAAGCGCTGTGGGCGCATGCCAGCACGAACCTGCATTACGTGCTGCGCCGCCACCCGTTCGTACAAGCCACCTTGAGTGACGAGGATGTGAGTGTGAACTTTGCCGATGTGACCCGCGAGACCGACCGGGTTGCTCTGGTGGTGACCGCGCCGCTGACCACCGACGAGCGGTGGACGGCTTTGCAGCCTGGGCGGGTTTACACATTTGAAGACGGTGACGTGAGCACACCCTAGTGGTGCTTTGACGCATCTCTGTGTAGGAGCTTGCCTGCAAGCGATAGTTCAGCGGGCTCTTGCCGCGTCATCGCCAGCAGGCGGGCTCCTACATAAACAGTTAAAGCGCAGCCTCCACCGCATCCATGAACAGCGCTGCCACATCGCAACCCATCTGGTCGGTGATTTCCTGAAAGCAGGTCGGGCTGGTGACGTTGATCTCGGTCAGGCTGTCGCCAATGATGTCCAGGCCCACCAGCATCAGACCGCGTGCTGCCAAGATGGGACCCAGGGCTTCGGCGATTTCACGGTCGCGTGCCGAGATGGGTTGGGCCACGCCCTTGCCACCCGCCGCCAGGTTGCCGCGCACCTCGCCACCTTGTGGAATGCGCGCCAGGCAAAACGGCACAGGCTTGCCACCGATCAGCAGCACCCGCTTGTCGCCTTGGGCAATGCCGGGCAAAAACTTTTGCACCATCACGGTTTGCTGACCGTCGCGGTTCAGGGTTTCGATGATGGCGCCCAGGTTCAGACCATCAGCGCCAACCTTGAAAATGCCCATGCCGCCCATGCCATCGAGCGGCTTCAAAATGATGGTGCCGTGTGCTGCATGAAAGGCGCGAATATCGGCCTCATTGCGCGTGACCAGCGTGGGTGCAATGAACTGCGGAAACTCCAAAATGGCCAGCTTTTCCGGGTGGTTGCGCAATGCCGCTGGGCTGTTGAACACCTTGGCGCCTTCGCGTTCAGCTTGGCTCAGTAAATGCGTTGCGTAAAAATATTCGCTGTCAAAGGGCGGGTCTTTGCGCATGATCACCGCTGCAAAATCTTTCAGCGCGGCGCGGTGCACGGCGGTCTCGGTGAACCAGTCGCTGGCGTGCCCCGTCAGGCGAATCTCGCGCACCTGCGCCGACACCGCTTCACCTTGCTGCCAGCGCACATCGGTCATCTCACAGGCCACCACCTGATGCCCGCGCTTTTGCGCCTCGCGCATCATCGAGAACGTGGTGTCCTTGTAGATCTTGAACGATTCGAGTGGGTCGGCAACAAACAGGATTTTCATGCCGTCATTGTAGGTCGTTAGGCCATCGAGGAACGCAGGCCAAGCTGGCCGCCAGGCAACGGACCGACAGCGTTTGGGCCACGCCCAGGTACTCGCCGTCTGCAGCCAGAGGCACGCCCTGTGCACACGCGATGTCCAGTTGCCGGTAGGCATGGGTGTCAATACGGGAATGGCTCAGGTGCCAGCCCATCAGCAGGCGCGGCAGCATGCACAAGGCGCCCAGGCGGCCAAAGGGGCCGGCGTAGAGCATGTCCAACTGGCCGTCGTCCATGCGCGCATGGGGCACCGCGGGCATGCCGGAGCCAAAACTGGGTGTGTTCAGGCTGGACGCAAACAAGGCCCGGCCTGAGTGCGCCATGACACCATCGAGCTGCACCTGCAAGTCCCAGTCGCGCAGATGCAGCAACTCGTTCAGCGTGGCCCACAGGTAGCGTGGCAAGCCTTGGAGCCAGCGCGGCCCCTGTAAGGCCCGCAGGCCAACGGCCGAATCAAAGCCCGCGGTGAGGCTGGACAGGAAGGGCGTTTGCTGAGGCTGGCCTTGCAGGTCGGTCCAACTCACCGAGCCGGTGTCCACCCTGCGCGATGGCGCGTGCAGGGCATGCTGCAAGGCGGCTTGCCAAGGCATGCTATACAGTCCCAGTCCGCGCGCACAGTCGTTGCCGCTGCCCATGGGCACCAGGCCCAAGGTCAATTGATTCTCTAGGATCGCGGGCAGCCAGCGGTTGAGCGAGCCGTCGCCGCCCACCGCCACCACCAGGCTGCCGGCGGGCAGTCTGCGCAGCAGCGTCAGGCTGTCGGCCAGTGCTTCGGGCGCGGCCAGCGTGGCCTGGGGTGCATGGGCTTGCAGCCACTCGGCCAAGGCCGGTGCCAGCCGGGCGGCACGTCCGCCTTGCGCATGGGGGTTGAGCAGGACGAGAGTCATGGGCTGCAGGTCTTATTGGAAAGCCACTTCGGCAAAGCTGCGCAGCTTGCGGCTGTGCAATTGGGCGGGGCCTGCAGCGCGCAACTTCTCCAGCGCGCGGATGCCGATTTGTAAATGCTGGCTCACCCTTTCGCGGTAGAAATGATTCGCCATGCCGGGCAGCTTGATCTCGCCGTGCAGCGGTTTGTCGCTCACGCACAACAGCGTGCCGTAGGGCACCCGAAAGCGAAAGCCATTGGCCGCAATCGTCGCGCTTTCCATGTCCAGCGCCACAGCGCGGCTTTGACTGAAGCGCTGCTGAGGCCGGTTGTCAGGCAGCAGTTCCCAGTTGCGGTTGTCGGTGCTGGCCACGGTGCCGGTGCGCATCAGGCGTTTGAGTTCCGGTCCCTGGCAGCCTGTGACCTCGGAAACGGCACTTTCCAGTGCCACTTGAATCTCGGCCAGCGCGGGAATCGGCACCCACAGCGGCAGTTCCTCGTCCAGCACATGGTCTTCGCGTACGTAGGCGTGAGCCAGCACGTAGTCGCCCAGTTGCTGCGTGGTGCGCAGACCGGCGCAGTGGCCCAGCATCAGCCAGGCGTGTGGGCGCAGTACCGCGATATGGTCGGTGATGGTTTTGGCGTTGGCCGGCCCCACGCCAATGTTGACCATGGTGATGCCGCAGCGGTCCGCACGCACCAGGTGGTAGCCGGGCATCTGCGGCAGGCGTGGCGGTGGCGTGCCCAGTGCATCGCCGGTTTCTGCACTTAATTCCACACGCCGGGTCACCACATTGCCCGGCTCCACAAAAGCCACATAAGGGCTGTCCGCTTTGGTCATCTCCGCATGTCCCAGGGCGATGAATTCATCGATGTAGAACTGGTAATTGGTGAACAGCACGTAGTTCTGAAAATGCACGGGCTGGGTGCCGCTGTAATGGCGCAAGCGGTGCAGCGAATAGTCGATGCGCGGCGCTGTGAACAGTGACAGTGGCGCCGCCTGACCCGGTGCGGCTTGGTAAGTGCCATTGGCAATGCCGTCGTCCATGGCGGTGAGATCGGGCAGATCAAACACTTCGCGCATTTGGTTGCGACGTTCCAGGCTCAGCTCGCCTTCGATATGTTCATTGTCGTCAAACGAAAAATGCACCGGCATCGGCAACTGGCTGGTCCCCACCTCCAGCGCCACGCCATGGTTGGCCAACAACAACGCAAACTGCTGGCGCAGGTACACGGCAAACAGGTCAGGCCGGGTCAAGGTGGTTTCGTAGCGCCCGGCGGTGGCCACAAAGCCATAGCTCAGCCATTCTTCATCCAAATTTTTCGGGGGCACCCAGTCGGTCTTGGTTTGCAAGCGCACAAAGGGATAGCAAGCGCGGATCTTGTCCGCCATCGGCTCACCTGCCACATAACGCCGCATGGCGTCACGCAGGTGCTTCAGGCTTTGGTCGTAAATGGCCTGCACCCTCGCAAGGGCAGCATCGGGATTGTCAAAAACTTCGGGGGCGATGAAAGGAGTCGGTCTTTGCATGCCCCCATTGTGCACAACCACGCAGGGTTGTGTGGGGTCGCTTACATGTTGCGCCGGTACTGCCCACCCACCTCAAACAGCGCATTGGTGATCTGACCGAGCGAGCACACGCGCACCGCGTCCATCAGCACTTCAAACACATTGCCGTTGTCGATCACAGCCTGCTGCAAACGCTTGAGCATCGCGGGAGATGCGCTGGCGTGCAGGGTCTGGAAGTCTTGCAGGCGCTGCAGTTGCGACTGTTTTTCTTCCTCGGTCGATCGGGCCAGTTCCAGCGTTTCCATGACTTGATCGCCCTTGGGGTTGCGGAAGGTGTTGACGCCGATGATGGGCAGCTCACCGGTGTGTTTGAGCATCTCGTAGTGCATGGACTCGTCTTGGATCTTGCCGCGCTGGTAGCCGGTTTCCATGGCGCCCAACACGCCGCCGCGTTCGGCGATTTTTTCAAACTCGGCCAGCACGGCTTCTTCCAGCAACTCGGTCAGCTCGTCGATGATGAACGCGCCCTGGCTCGGGTTCTCGTTCTTGGCCAAGCCCCATTCGCGGTTGATGATCATCTGGATCGCCATGGCGCGGCGCACCGAGTCTTCGGTGGGCGTGGTGATGGCTTCGTCAAAGGCGTTGGTGTGCAGGCTGTTGCAGTTGTCGTAAATCGCAATCAGCGCTTGCAGCGTGGTGCGGATGTCGTTGAACTGGATTTCCTGCGCATGCAGCGAGCGGCCCGAAGTTTGAATGTGGTATTTGAGTTTTTGGCTGCGTTCGTTCGCGCCGTACTTCTCTTTCATGGCCACCGCCCAGATGCGGCGCGCCACGCGGCCCATCACGGTGTACTCGGGGTCCATGCCGTTGGAAAAGAAGAAGCTCAGGTTCGGTGCGAAGTCATCGATGTGCATCCCGCGCGCCAAGTACGCTTCGACAAAGGTGAAGCCATTGGAGAGCGTGAAGGCCAATTGTGAAATCGGATTCGCCCCGGCTTCTGCAATGTGATAACCGCTGATCGACACCGAGTAGAAGTTGCGCACGTCATGGTGCACAAAATACTGCGCAATGTCGCCCATCACTTTCAAAGAAAACTCGGTGGAGAAGATGCAGGTGTTTTGGCCTTGGTCTTCTTTCAAAATGTCAGCCTGCACCGTGCCGCGCACATTGGCCAGCACCCATGCTTTGATCTTGGCGGTCTCGGTTTCGGTGGGCTCGCGGCCGTTCTCGGTTTTGAACTTGTCGATGTTTTGGTCGATCGCCGTGTTCATGAACATGGCCAAGATGGAAGGCGCCGGGCCGTTGATGGTCATGGACACGCTGGTCGATGGGTGGCACAAATCAAAGCCGCCGTACAAGACCTTCATGTCGTCCAGGGTCGCAATGCTGACGCCCGAGTTGCCGACTTTGCCGTAAATGTCCGGACGAAGGTCGGGGTCATTGCCATACAGGGTGACCGAATCGAAAGCGGTGGACAAGCGTTTGGCGGGCATGCCTTGCGACAACAGTTTGAAGCGGCGGTTGGTGCGAAAAGCATCGCCCTCGCCCGCAAACATGCGCGTGGGGTCTTCACCTTCGCGCTTGAACGCAAACGTGCCTGCAGTGAACGGAAAGCTGCCGGGCACGTTGTCCAGCATGAGCCATTGCAGGATTTCGCCATCGTCTTGGTACTGGGGGAGCGCTACTTTGCGGATGGTCGTGCCCGACAAGCTCTTTGAAGTGAGCGCGGTACGAATTTCTTTGTCGCGAATGTGGACCACCAACTCGTCACCGGCATAGGCTTTTTTCAATGCGGGCCACTCGGCCAGCAATTGGCGTGCGCCAGGGTCTTGCTTTTGTTCACGGGCGACAGCCAAGTCCGCAGCAGCTTCTGCGGCTTTGGCACGGCCATTTTTGCCTTCTTCCAGCATGCGCGCGGCAGCGCGCAGTTGCTGGATCTCGCGGGCCAAATGCGCTTGGGTCGCAGCACGTTTTTTATAGCCGCGCACCGTGTCGCTGATCTCGGCCAAATAGCGCGTGCGCGCACCTGGTACAACAGGGTTTTGGTGGGTGCTGTGGCGCACATTCATCACCGGCAGCCGACCTTCTTGTGTGCCCATGCCCAGTTCCGCCAGGCGTTTCAGGAGGGCTTGGTACAGCGCCGTCACGCCATCGTCGTTGAAGCGCGCCGCCATGGTGCCGAACACCGGCATCTGTTCCATGGGCACGGTCCAGGCTTCTTTGTTGCGCTGCACCTGTTTGGCCACATCGCGCAAGGCGTCGGAGGCGCCTTTGCGGTCGAACTTGTTGATGGCCACGAACTCGGCAAAGTCCAGCATGTCGATTTTTTCGAGCTGACTGGCGGCGCCAAACTCGGGCGTCATCACATACATGGGCACGTCCACGTGCGGCACGATGGCGGCGTCTCCCTGGCCAATGCCAGAGGTTTCGACCACGATCAAATCAAAGCCGGCCACTTTGCACGCAGCGATCACTTCGGGCAGGGCCGCAGAAATTTCAGAGCCAAAGTCGCGCGTGGCCAGCGAGCGCATGAACACGCGTGGACCTTGCGACCAAGGGTTGATGGCATTCATGCGGATGCGGTCACCCAGCAGGGCGCCGCCGCTCTTGCGGCGTGAAGGGTCGATCGAGATCACGGCCACGCGCAAGCGGTCGTCCTGGTCCAGGCGCAGGCGGCGAATCAACTCGTCGGTTAGGCTGGACTTGCCTGCGCCGCCGGTGCCGGTGATGCCCAGCACGGGCACTTTCTTTTGCGCAGCCTGTTCGCGCACATGGGCCACCACGCTGGCATCGGCCTTGTCGTTTTCCAATGCGGTGATGAGTTGCGCCAAGGCGCGCCAGTTCATTTCGCCATGGCCTTGGATCGCAGCCACATCTTTCGGGGCCAAGGGGCTGACGTCTTGGTCGCAACGCATGACCATCTCGCCGATCATGCCGGCCAGGCCCATTTTTTGGCCGTCTTCAGGGCTGAAGATTCGCACCCCTTTTTCGGCCAAGGCGCGAATTTCGGAAGGCACGATCACCCCACCGCCGCCGCCAAACACCTGAATGTGCTCGCCACCCCGTGCCTTGAGCAGATCCACCATGTAGCTGAAATACTCGTTGTGCCCGCCCTGATAGGAGCTGATGGCAATGCCTTGCGCGTCTTCTTGCAAAGCAGCGGTCACCACCTCGTCCACTGAGCGGTTGTGCCCCAAGTGAATCACCTCGGTGCCCATGCTCTGCAAGATGCGGCGCATGATGTTGATGGCGGCATCGTGCCCGTCAAACAGGCTGGCTGCGGTGACAAAGCGCACCTTGTTCGTGGGGCGGTATTCGGCCAGGGCTTTGAATTCGGCAGACAGATCGGTCATGGCGTGTCTCTTGGTGAGCGAAGAAAGGGTTAATTGACGTTAACGTAAACGTCAATCATAGCGGGACTGGAGAATTTGTCGAGTACAGAACAAAAAAGCCGTGAAGTTTGCACTGCACGGCTTGGGGCTGAACGCCAGCTGACAAACAGGTGGCTAAGCAAGTGCAATCAGTGGCCACCGCCCAGGTAGGCGGCTTTCACGGCTGGGTCGGTTTTCAGCTTCTCCGCATCGCCGTGCACCGAGATGCGGCCATTTTCCATCACGTAACCGTAGTCGGCGACGTTCAGCGCGGCGGCGGCAAATTGCTCCACCAGCAGCATGGTCACGCCTTGCTCTTTCAGGCGGCTGATGATCTTGAAGACTTCTTCCACCAAGATCGGGGCCAAGCCCATGGAGGGTTCGTCCAGCAGCACCACCTCCGGGTTCAGCATCACAGCGCGGGCCATGGCCAGCATTTGCTGTTCACCGCCCGACAAGGTGCCTGCCAATTGGTTGCGCCGCTCTTTGAGGCGAGGGAACAGGTCCATGGCCTTGTCCAGGTCACCGGCCACATCGCCTTTGGGCCGGCTGCCAGTCAGGCGCGGAAAGGCGCCCAGAGTCAGGTTGTCGGTCACCGTCATGGTGGCAAAAACGCGGCGTCCTTCGGGCGAATGGGCCAAGCCCAGTTTGGCGATATGGAACGATTCCAGACCGTCGATGCGTTTGCCGTTCAAGCTGATCTCGCCCGAGGTGGGCTTGATCATGCCGGAGATGGCGCGCATGGTGGTGGTCTTGCCGGCGCCGTTGGAGCCGATCAGGGTCACGACTTTGCCTTTGGGCACGTCGATCGTGATGCCATGCAGGACATGGACCTTGCCATAGCCTGCTTCTAGATTTTTGATACTCAACATCTCAATACTCCAATCGGCCGTCAGGCGGCTGTTCCGCCGAGGTAGGCTTCAATGACCTTCTCGTCGGCTTGCACTTGCGCGGGCTGACCTTCGGCAATTTTTTGCCCAAAGTCGAGCACCGAGACGGTGTCGCAGATGCTCATCACCACATCCATGTGGTGCTCGATCAGGATCACGGTGATGCCGTGGTCGCGGATCTTGCGAATGATTTGCACCAACTCCTTGATGTCAGGGGCCGTGAGGCCGGCAGCCGGTTCGTCCAGCAACAAAAGTTGCGGGTCGAGCGCCAAGGCACGGGCAATTTCCAAAAGGCGCTGCTTGCCGTAGGGCAGGTTACGCGCTTCTTCGTTGGCCAACTCGGCCAGGCCGACAAAGCGCAGCAAGCCCAGCGCACGCTCGGTGGCGGCGTGGTCTTCGCGGTGGTAGCGGGCGGTGTGCAAAGCGACATCCACAAAATTGCTTTTGAAGGTGTGGTGCAAACCGACCTGCACGTTTTGCAAAGCGGTCATCTCGCCAAACAACTGCACGTTTTGGAATGTGCGGGCAATGCCGGACAGCGCGATGTCGGACGAGGTGCGTCCCACCACCGATCGGCCATCGAACTCGATGGCGCCAGCGGTCGGCACGTAAATGCCGGTCAACACGTTCATCATCGTGCTCTTGCCGGAGCCGTTGGGGCCGATCAAGCCGTGGATGGTGCCGCGCTGAATTTTCAGATCCACCAAGTTGATGGCTTTGAGGCCACCAAACTGCATCAGCACCTGGTTCGCTACCAAAATGTCTTGACGGTCGCTCTTGGCGCTCTGCATCAAGGCGTCTTGTGCTGGATTTTCTTCGTGCAATGACACGTCCGTGTCGGCAGTGTTGCTGCGTCCCAGCAGCAAGCGGACAAAGCCCACAATGCCGTCTTGCAGGTAGTACACGACAAACAAAATCATCAAGCCAAAGACCGACAAACGCCAGTCGGTGATGTTGTCCAGCCAGAACGAGAACGCCGCCAAGGCTGTGGTGCCGACCACCGGCACAAACATGGTGTGCAGCGTAGTGCGACGCGCCGCAATGCCCAAGGCCGCGCCCACGAAGATCAAAGCCGCCAGGCCGCTGGCCACCATGCGAAAGGCCTCCAGATCGTCTAGCAATTTAGGCAGCAAGACAATAATGGTCGCACCCAACATGGCGCCCAAACGCGTTTTACGCCCGCCCATAATGATGGCCAACAAGAACATCACGGTCAGTTCGTTGTTGTAGGTGTTGGGTGAAATGTACTGCTCGGAATAAGCGTACAAGCAACCGGCCAGACCGGCAAAACCGGCGCTGATCACAAAGGCATAGACCTTGTAGCGGTACACCGACACGCCCATACAGTCAGACGCCACGGGGCTGCCGCGCAAGGCTTCAAAGGCGCGGCCCAGTTGCGAGCGCAAAACTCGGTGCACCACCAGCAGCGACAGCGCCAGCATCACGCACACCACCCAGTAGAACGACTCATCGTTGAACTTGTAGCCGGCCACCGTGGGCTTGGGAATTTTCAAACCCATGGGCCCTTCGGTGAGGAAGGTCATTTCGTTGATCAAGATCTGGATGATGGTGCCAAACGCCAAGGTCACCATGGCCAGGTAAGGTCCGGACACGCGCAGTGCAGGCAGCGCCAAAAGGGCACCGAACACGGCGGTGACCGCAATACTGGCGGGCAAGATGACCCAGAACGGCGCGCCTACTTTCAAGAACAGTACGCCGGCGGTGTAGGCGCCAATGCCAAACAGGCCCGCATGGCCGAGGGACACTTGACCGGTGTAGCCCACCACGATGTCCAGGCCGAACAACAAGATCGCATAGATCATGATGGTCTCGACCAAGTGGATGTAGTAGGGGTTGTGCGTGAAGACAGGCACCAAGCACAGGGCGATAAAGCCGAGCACGGAAGCTAGGAAATATTTGCGATTCATTTTCAAACTTTCTTGATCGCTGATTTGCCGAACAAGCCTGCAGGCTTGACCGCCAAGACGAACAATAAAAGGACCAAACCGGGTACGTCTTTGTAGCCGGTGGAAATATAAAAACCGGTGGTTGTTTCAGCGATACCCAAAATGATGCCGCCGACGATGATGCCCATGCCGCTGGTCAGACCGCCAATGATGGCGACCGCAAAGGCCTTGAGGCCCAGTACGGATCCCATGGTGGCCCCTGTGAGGGTCAGCGGCGCAATCAGCACACCCGCAAAGGCGGCCGACATGGAGGACAAGGCGTACGAAAACGTAATCACCAAACCGGTATTGATGCCCATCAGTTTGGCCGCATCGCGGTCGTTGAAGGTGGCCACCACGGCCTTGCCGTAAATGGTTTTGCGGTTGAAAAATTCCACCGCCAGCATCATCAGCAGAGCTCCGCCAATGACCAGTATTTCCATGGGCATGACGTTGGCGCCGAACACTTTTAAAGGGGATTCAGGCAGGGGGGATGGGAACTTCAAATCATCGCGACCCCAGATGTTTTCAGCCACGTTTTTAAAAATGATGCCCAGCGCGATGGTGGACATGATCCAACCGAATTCGCTCTTGATTTTGATGGCCGGGCGCACACCGATGCGCTCCACAAATGCGCCTTGCACCATGCCAAATAAGCCCACGACAGGCAGGGCCAGCCAATAGTTCAGACCCATGCGGTCGACCAAGGTCAGGCCGACCAAGGCGCCCAGCATCAAGGCGTCGCCTTGGCCGAAGTTCAAGGTGTCCGAGGTGGCGAACGTCAGCTGGTAGCCGAAAGCAATGACCGCGTAGATCATGCCCAGCGCAACACCGCTGTAAACAAGTTGTAGCAAGATTTCCATAAAAGGCTCGACAGGGTAATAAAAGAAAACTCAACCGGGAAAACAAAAATGCACCGTATCCGCTGATCGCAGATACGGCGCACTGTCGTGCTCTCAATTACTTCTTAGCAGGCTGCTTATCGGCGGTTGCTGCTTTCTTCACCGCTTTGGTGCGGATGTCTGCACCTTTGATACGGTCTTCTTCGTAGGCGTAAACCACTTTGCTGCCCTTGACTTCACCGAAGATTGGGATGTTGGCCGTGATGGCTTCGTGATCGTCGTGGGTGAATGGCTTGTCATAGGTGGTGACCACGCCTTCCACTTTGGTTTGCAGGTTTTCTAAGGCTTCACGCACTTTGGGGCCTTCGGTGCTGCCAGCTTGTTTGATGGCGGCGGCCAGCAAATACACCGAGTCATAACCTTGCGCAGCCGACACGGGTGAGTCGATGCGGTTGTTCTTCGGCTTGAAGGTCTTCAGGTACGCTTCAATGAAGGTTTTACGCTTGACGGTGTTGGGTTCCTGAATGAAGGTCTGGGGCATGCGAGCGCCCTCGCCACCAGGGCCGGCGTTGTCGATGAAGTTGGCCATGGACAAAGTCCAGCTGCCGATCATCGGCACTTTCCATCCCAGCTTGGTCATGCCGTTGGCGATTTGCGCCAGTTCAGGTCCGATGGCGTAGGTCAAGACGACTTCGGCGCCAGCTTCTTTGGCTTTGAGCAACTGCGCGGTCATGTCCACATCCTTGATGTTGAACTTCTCAACCGCGACGGCTTTGACGTTTTTCGCGGCCAATGCTTTTTCCAAGTCCTCACGACCGAGTTGGCCGTAGTTAGTGGAGTCGGCAAGGATGGCGACCTTTTTGAAGTTGCGACGGGAAATGGCTTCTTCCACGATCATGGGCGCCTGGATGCTGTCGTGCGCGGCGTTGCGGAAGATGTAGTTGTCTGGGAACTCAGGCGCTTTGAACTGCTGGGTCACGACGGAGCCGGTGGCCACGTTGTTGAAGACCGGGATCTTGGCTTCTTGGTAAAAGCGCTGCGAAGCCAGGGCCACGCCGGTGTTGATGAAGCCTAAGGTGGCGACCACTTGTTCTTTGTTGATCAACTCTTGCGCGATTTGCACGCCGCGTTCGTTTTTGGCTTCGTCGTCACGTTCGATAGCCAAGAATTGACGACCCAACACGCCACCGGCTTTGTTGATTTCGTTGATGGCCAGTTTGACCCCGTCACGCATGCTCACGCCCATGGAAGAAGATCCACCGGTGTAAGGGCCTGTCACACCGACCTTGATCGGGTCTGCAGCGAAAGAAAAACCAGTGGCCAGCATCAACGATGCAAGGACGGTCAAATGGACACGACGTTTCATGAGGTTATCTCCTGTGGATTGACGAAAAAGGCGATGAGCGCAAGGGGCATCCGACCCCTGACATCGGGGATCGGTAGGAATTATGGTCCAGGTACATTGGCGTGACCTGTAGCGCTAACCCTTGTTTGGCGTTAAAAGGCCCCAAATGCCCTGAATTAATTTCTGCAAAGGCGTCAAAATAATTCAGTTCACAGCTTGTGCGCGCCAATCATCAGGCAAATAAATCGATTGATAAACTGTGCAAAACACAGCGCCGGGGAGCCTTGCTGTCAGGGCCTGGCTTTTCTTGATTGAAGTCACCTCTTTTGCCTACTACTTATGAATTCAAAATCATCTGAAACCCTGCCGCAGACTGTGCAAACGGCCGATGGCTATGCCGGCGACATCTCTCCCGCTTTAGCCTGGGCCTGGGTGCAAGCTGGTGAGGCTGTGTTGGTCGACGTGCGCACCGATGCCGAGCGCGAATGGGTGGGCTCGGTGCCTGGCGCCCAACCCCTGGCTTGGAAGCAGTGGCCAGGCATGTCCATGAACCGCGAGTTTGACGAAGAAATTCAAGCCCTGGGCGCCGAAGGCAAAAATCTGGTGTTGCTGTGCCGCAGCGGCGTGCGCTCCATCGCGGCCGCACTGCGGGCCACCGAGTTGGGCCTGACGGCGTACAACATTCTGGAAGGCTTTGAGGGCAATGTGGACGCCGATTTGCATCGCGGCCAGACCGGAGGCTGGAAGTTTCGCGGCCTGCCTTGGCGGCAAAATTAAGTCCTAGACATTCAAACGCCGGGTGGGCGCTGGCGGATCATGTCCAAGTTGGCCTGCTCATAGGCGTGGGCCAGTTGCAGCAGCGCGAAATCGCCTTGCGGTTTGCCGATCAATTGCAAGCCCATCGGCAAACCGTCTGGGCTGAAACCGGCGGGCACGCTGATGCAAGGCAGGCCGGCAAAGGTGGCGTAAATCACGGCTTCCATCCAGCGGTGGTAGGTGTCCATGGTGCGGCCGTTGATCTGCTGTGGCCAACGCTCATTCGCATCAAACGGCCAGACCTGCGCGGCCGGCATTGCCAGCACATCAAAGCGCTCAAACAAGGCCAGCATCTTCTGATAAAGCTGGCTGCGTGTGGCGCTGGCGGACATCAGTTGCGGGCCGGTTAATTTGAGCGACTGCTCATACTCCCACCGTGCTTCAGGCTTGACCAGGTGATGGTTCTCGGCCTTGAGCATGTGGGGTGCGACGCGCGGCCCCACTAAGGCTTGGCGCCAGACCAACCAAGCCTCCCACACTTTTTCAGGCGGCATGCCCAAGCCCGTGGTCTCGGTGTGGCAACCCAGGGTGCCAAAGGATTTCAAAGCATCAAGGCAGGTGGCCATCACGCCATCTTCCATGGGCAGGTAGCCGTTCAGATCACCCAGCCAGCCCACGCGCTGGCCTTTCACGTTGGAATCTAGGGGCGCGGTGAAGGCCTGGCCGTCTTGGGCGATCGACAGGGGCGAGGCCGGGTGATGGCCCGCTTGCACCGACAGCAGCATCGCCACATCGCGCACGCTGCGTCCCATGGGGCCTTCGGTGCCCAATTGTGAAATCCACACGTCTTGCGCAGGCACCATGGGCACGCGGCCTTGCGAGGGGCGCAGGCCAAAAATATGGTTCCAGCCCGCCGGGTTGCGCAGGCTGCCCATGAAGTCAGAGCCGTCGGCCACCGGCAACATGCGCTGCGCCAAAGCGACCGCTGCGCCACCGCTGCTGCCGCCGGCGGTTTTGCGGGCATCCCAGGCGTTGCGCGTGGCGCCAAAGACTTCGTTGAAGGTGTGTGAACCCAGTCCGAATTCAGGCGTGTTGGTTTTGCCGATCACGATGCAGCCGCTGGCCTTCATGCGGCTGGCCATCAAACCGTCTTCGCTGGCGACAAAATCGCGCATCAAGGGGGAGCCCAAAGTGGTGCGGAAACCGGCCACATTGGACAAGTCCTTCATCGCTTGAGGCATGCCGTGCATCCAGCCCATGGACTCACCGCGCGCCAGTTGTGCGTCCCGTTCATCGGCTTGGCGCAGCAGGACCCCCTCATCGGCCAGACTCACCAAGGCATTGCTCTGGGGGTTGTGTTTGGCAATCTGCAGCAACGTGGTTTGCATGACCTCGCGGCACGACACTTGCTTGGAATGAATGGCTTGCGACAGTTCGTGGGCGGAGATCTCAGGGTAGACCATGATGAAAAGGGGATCAGTGAAAGGTTTACATTATGGAATCGTGATGGCGCCATCCGACCATCGGTGGAAAC
>CAIWWN010000235.1 GCA_903916355.1 uncultured Burkholderiales bacterium
AAACTTACCCACGAAATGGGTGCCTAAATCTTCGGCCAGCGCCAGATCCAAAAAGACATCCACCGGGTCCAGCCCGAGCTGATCGGCCAGATCTTGAATGCTCATGCCTTCCAGGGCCGCGTTGTCGGGGTGGCTGGCTTGGCCCACTTCGATGTGCCGCCAGTTGCCCAGAAAAAGAATGCCGGCCTCGGGTTGACGCAAGTTTTCGCGGAAGGCTTGGCGAAAACTGGCCGAGCGGTAGATGTCGGCGTAGGCGGAAACGGCTGCGTTTTTGATGGGATTGAAAGCGGAGTGACTGAGCATCACATACGGGTCAGTCAAAGTGAAGTCAAACGACAGCGGCTGGCAACTGGTCAGGATGTACAACTCATGACCTCTGGCCAAAGCCTGTGCGCAGCGCTCATAGTAGGTGGGGCCTAATGTCGGATTGCCCTCGTTGTACATGGTCAAAACGGTGGAGATGTAGCCGGGGCGCCCGGTCGCCTCCACGATGGACTCCATCACGTCGGGACTGGCGCGCGAGCCCGTGGCCATCATGAAGACGCCTTTGTGCAGCTCGCCCAAGACCGATGTCAGGGCGCGCAACTCGTCCTCGCTGGCAATGGTCGAGGGCATGGGAATGCCGCCAAAGCCACTGTGATTGGGCGAGAAGGAGGACGCGAAACCAATCGCGCCTTGCGCCATGGCCTCGCGAACCAGGTTCTGCATGGCCTGCAATTGCTCCGGGCTGGGTTCGGCTTGGGTCGAACCTGGTGCCCCCATCACGGACGTCCGGATGACCGAGTGCCCCGCAAACACCGCGGTGTTGACGTAGGGGCCAATGCGGCGCAACTGGTCCATGTACTGGCCAAAGGTCTCAAACTCCCAATTCACGCCGGTCAACAGGGATTGCAAATCCATGCCTTCTACAACAGAGAGATTCTTCAACATGGTTTCGCGCAGTGGAGCCGGGCAAGGCGCAATGCCAAAACCACAATTGCCGATCACCGCGGTGGTCACCCCCAAAGCGGGCGAGGGGGACAGGGTGCGGTCCCAGGTGACTTGCGCGTCATAGTGCGTGTGCAAGTCCACGATGCCGGGCATCAAGGCCAGGCCTTGGGCGTCGATGGTTTCATGGGCTGGCCCGGTGACCTTGCCGATCTGCACGATGCGACCTTGTGACACCGCCACATCGGTCAGCACCGCGGGCAGGCCTGTGCCGTCAAAGACCTGCGCGTTGCGAATGATCAAGTCGTGCATATTCAAAATCTTTTCTTGAAAAAATTCGCCCGGTGATGAACGCCAAAGGACGGGTTTAACGACCTTGGAATTGCGGCTCTCGGCGCTCCGTCATGGCTTTGACGCCTTCCTTGAAGTCGGCCGATTTGAACTGCCAGTTCTGCTCCAGACTTTCATGCGCCACGGCTTGCTCCAATTGCGCCACCAGACCTTGGCGCAGCGTGGCGCGCGTGGACTGAAGCGACAGCGGTGCGGAGACGGCGATTTCGTGGGCCAGTTTCAGGGCTTGCGCGCGGACATCCGCTTGGGGCACCAGCAGATCGGCCAGGCCGATCTCCACGGCTTCCTCGCCATTGATGCGTCGTCCCGTGAAAAACAACAGATAGGCTTGCTGGATGCCGACCAAACGCGGCAGCGTGACCGACAAACCAAACCCGGGGTGGAATCCCAGGCGGTTGAAGTTGGCTGAGAAGCGTCCTTCAGGGCAGGTGACACGGAAATCCGCCACCAAGGCCAAGCCCAGGCCACCGCCCACGGCGGGTCCGTGAATCGCGGCCACGATGGGTTTTTTGCAGGCAAAAATTCGAATCGCTTCAAAATACAAGGGGTTGGTGCCTGGATTTTCGGGGCGACTGATTTTGTCGTTCGGGCTGTTGAAGTTGGCGCCCGCACAAAATGCCGTGCCCTCAGAGGCCAGGACGATCGCGCGGCATTGCGGGTTCAGATCCAAATCCTCGAAGGTTTGGGCAATTTGCTGGATCAACTCAAAGTCAAAAAAGTTGTGCGGTGGACGGCAAATTTCAACCAAGGTGACGTGGCCTTCGTGGGTGATTTTCAGTTCGGGGGTTGAGCTCATGGCGCGGTCCTGTGTTTAAAAGTCTTCAAAAAAATTCAGTCGCCATTCAAGATGGCCCCTTGCTGCGCAAGCGCATCGACCTGGTTGGCGCTGTAGCCCAATTCGGACAAGATGGCGCGGGTATCCTGGCCCAATCGACGCGCTTGGTGGCGCACTGTGGCGGGTGTTTTGGAAAACTTGACCGGTGGGCGCACATAACGGATGGCGCCCACGTCGGGATGCACATCGTCTGTGAATAACTTCACGGCTTGCAACTGCGGATGGGCAGGCAAGTCTTCCATGGCGTAGATGGGCGTGGCCGGTATGTCCAAGCGGTCGCAAATCACGAGCCATTCCGCGGTGGTTTTGCTGAGGGTGATTTGATGCAAAGCCGCATACAGCGCTTTGATGTTGGCGTTGCGTTGGACGCGGTTGGTGACGCCCAACGACTTGCCCAGGGCTTCTTGATCCGCGTCCTTGAAAAAGCTTTCCCAGTGGTGGTTGGTGTAGGGCAGCATGGCGATGAAGCCATCGCGCGTAGGACTGGGCTGGCGCCCGCCGGACAAGATGCGGCTGTAACCGGCATTCAGGGTGGCCGGGTTGTGGGTCAAGCCACCCATGTGTTCGACCAAGGTGAAGGCCACCATGGTCTCGAGCATCGGCACTTCCACATACTGCCCTTGACCGCTGCGCTCTTTGGCCAACAAAGCCGCCAACACCGCATTGACCAAGGCCATACCGGTGGTTTTGTCGGCCACCAGGGTGGCGATGTAGTCCGGCCTTGAATGGCCCAGACTGTTGACACTGGCCAGACCGCAGGCCGCTTGAATGATGTCGTCAAATGCGGGGCGGTCTTTGTCAGGACCGTCTTGGTCAAAACCAGTGGCCGCGCAATACACGATCTGCGGATTCAACTTCACCACTTCGTCGTAACCAAAGCCGAGTTTGCCGATGGCAGACACGCGCATGTTGTGCACCACCGCATCCACCCGGGGAATGAGTTGGCGCAAAATGTCTTTGCCCGCTTCGCTCTTGAGGTCCAGCGCGATCGACTGTTTGTTGCGGTTGATGCTCAGGTAAATGGAGCTCATGCCCGGTGCCAGATGGACGCCATTGGAGCGCATCAAATCGCCTTCAAGGCTCTCCACCTTGATCACGTCGGCGCCGTAATCGCCCAGAATTTGCGTGGCCAAGGGGCCTAAGACCACGGAGGTCAAATCCAGTATGCGAATCCCGGTCAGGGGACCTTGCGACAAATCCAAGCTGGGGTTCATGTGGCGGTTTTCTTGGGTTTAAGACTGTCCCAGGTGCTGTCGGGCCACTGCTGCATGTGGTACGCCGAAGCCCCTGCCGCGCCCTGGAGCCAGCGGCCACCGTCGATGACCACGGCCTCGCCGGTGATGAACGCGGCGCTGTCCGAAATCAAATACACGCACAAGTCGGCGAGTTCATGGTGCTCGCCCAAGCGGCGCAGGGCCACACCTTGCTCAATCGGCGCTTCGCCGATCCGCTCTTGCGGCATCAATCGGGACCAGGCACCTTCCGTGGGAAATGGCCCTGGGACCACCCCCACCGTGCGAATCCCATAAGGTCCCCATTCGACGGCCAGACTTCGGATCATGGCCAACGCGCCGGCCTTGGCCATCGCTGAAGGCACGGTGTAGGGCATGCCGGTCATGGCCGACTGGGTCAGGATCGACATGGCCGTGCCTTTGCGGCCAGCGGCGATCCAGCGACGCCCAACGTCCATCGTGCAATAAGCGGATCCTTTGAGCACAATGTCCACGACGGCATCAAAGGCGCGCGGCGACAAACGCTCGGTGCGGGCCAAAAAATTACCGGCCGCATTGTTGAGTAAAACATCCAGGGGGCCGTTAGCCCAGATGGCATCCATCATCGAGGTGACCGCCTGCGCATCGCGCACATCGCAGACATGGGTCTCGATGCTCACCCCCAGGGTGTCCTTGAACTCTTGGGCGGTTTGCGCCAGCACCTCTGCCCGGCGGCCACAGATCACCAAGTCCGCACCCAAGGCCACATAGCGCTGGCCAATGCTTTTACCCAAGCCCGTGCCGCCGCCCGTGATCAAAATGCGTTGACCGCGCAGGAGGTCGGGTCGGTACATCGACACGCGAACGCCCGTCATTCGGGTTGAATTCCCGCCAGCTTGGCAATGCGTGTGAAGCGCTCCAATTCGTCTTGCTGGAATTTTTGCATGCTCTCGCCAAAGTAGGGCATGCTTTCTGCGCCTGAGGCCCGGTTGTAGTCATTGCCTTCACGGGTATCACGCACTTTCACCAGGGCCTCGGTGAGTTTCTTCTTGATGGCTTCGGGGGTACCCGCTTTGACGTAAAACGAGGTCCAGGAGTAGTTTACAAAATCTGGGAATCCGCTGTCGATGAAGGTGGGCACAGTGGGAAAATCAGGGTGTCTTTTTTCACCCGACACGGCGATGGCCTTGAGTTTTCCTGCCTTGATCAAGGATGCTGCACCGCCCAGGTCGGCAATGCCGACATCGAGTTGATCCCCCATCAGGTCGGTGAAAATTTGCGCACCGCCTTTGTAGGTGATGTGGTTGAATTTAATGCCCGCCATATTCGAAAACCATTCGCCAGACAAACGGTAGCCGGCCGAATAGTTGGCCAAACTCAAAGGCTTGGTCGGGTTGTGTTTGGCGTACTCCACCACGTCCTTCAAGCTGTTCAATTTGGAGTTGGCGGAGACGACCCAAACGTTCATATTGCGCGACAAGCCCGCCAACGGGGTCAGGTCGGTCATGGGGTTGTAGGGCAGGTTTTTGATGCTCACCGGATTGACCGAAATGGGCGAATTACTGGCCAACAAAATGGTGTGCCCATCGGCTGGCAGCGCCAACAAGGCCTGCACAGAAATAATGCCGCTGGCGCCGGGTTTGTTTTCGATCACCGCATTTTGGCCCAGTTGTTTGGCCAAGCGATCGCCAAAAAATCGCGCCGTGGTGTCCGAGCCACTGCCTGCGGTAAAGGGCACAAAGATGCGCAGCGGTCGCGATGGAAATTCTTTCTCCTGGGCCAGCGCCCCGACAGAGATGGCCATGGCGATGGACAAAGCAGCGCCAAAAATGAGATTTCGCTTGAGCATGAGCGGTGTCCTGAATCGGTTGGAATTCACAAACTGGTGAGGAATGGCCACAATTTGTCGGCCCCTTGCTTCAAAGCCATCTCGCCAATGCGAGTCTGCCAATGGGTTTCGTTGCCAAACTCATCGCGCCACGACCACAGTCGCCGCGTCAAGTGATGCAAATTATGTTCACGGGTAAAGCCCATGGCCCCATGCACTTGGTGGGCAATTTCTGCGCCTTTGCCGGCGGCTTCTCCCGCTCTGGATTTCGCAACGGCCACGGCAAAAAGTTCGGGTGCTGCGCTGGACACTTCAATGGCCGCGTCTGCGGCCGCCGTGGTCGCGGCCACATGCCCTGCTAACACGGCCAGCATGTGCTGCACCGCCTGAAACTTACCAATCGGGCGGCCAAACTGCACGCGGTCATTGGCATATTGCAGGGAGTAAGCCAATGTGCGCTGTAAGGCGCCGGCCATTTGCACAGAACGCATCAAGGCGCCTTCGCACCCTAGCCGCTCACGCGCGTCGGTCAACAAGCCCACCGCTTGAACAGGGGTGTTGGCAAATTCAAACTGGACACGCGGTTCGCCGGCCAAATTGGGGGTCGTGGCATGAATCGTTTGGGCCAAGTCTTTGCGCTCCACCTGCACCACGCAGGGCGCGCCATCGCGCTCGGCCACCAGCACCAGATGATCGCAAGACAAACCCCAAGGCACGCGGTGCGCATGACCCGACAGGGTCGGCGAGGCAGCATCCCCCGTCAGCGTCAAACGGTCTTTGGGGTGGTACCCGCTGACCGACAAAACCCCTGCAGGCACCGTCATGCCTGCGGCAGACAGCAATCGGCCGGCCAGGAAAGTCTCTGCCAGGGGCACCGGCGCGGCATGGTAGGCCGTGCGCCGCAAGACATACAGCGCGTCTTCATAGCTCAGGCCGCTGCCGCCTTGTGCTTCAGTTAGGCAGGCTTGGGGCAGTCCGACTTCTTCGAGTGCCTGCCACAGCGCTTGCGGCCAGGTGCCTGACTCGCTCGACATGAAGACATCTTTGGTGCAATGCGCTTCACAGATGCGATCCACCGTTTTTTCCAGATCATCACGAATATCGCTCATCGCAGTCCCAATCCTTTGGCAATCATGCCGCGCAAAATCTCACGTGTGCCGCCGCGGATAGTGAAGCCGGGTGCCTTCAACATGCCCATACCCAGCAGGGCTTCAAAGTCGACACTGTCGCTGTCCATCACCGGTTCGCAGGGGATCAGTTGGCGAAAAATCTCGGGGATTTCCCGCTCAAATGCGGTGCCGATGTCTTTGACCAAGGCGGCCTCCAGAATGGGTTTTTCGCCACGTGTGAGCATGCCGGCGACCGAGGTGGACATGCGTCGCAAGGTGGTCAGGTGGGCCACAAAGCGGCCAATTTCATTCACCGCGCGGGCATCGGGTTGATCGCCCAATTGCGCCATGGCCGCCAGCAAGAGTTGGTAGGTGCTCAAAAAACGATCCGGGCCGGAACGCTCAAACGCCAACTCCCCGGTGACCATGTTCCAGCCGCCGCCGACTTCCCCCATGACCATGTCATCGGGCACAAAGCACTCATCAAAAACGACTTCATTCCAGTCGTGTGCGCCGTAGATGTTCAGGATGGGGCTCAGTTTCAAACCGGGAGATGTCAAATCCACAATGAACTGCGTCATGCCCAAATGGCGATCTTCTTCTTTCGGCGCGGTACGCACCAAAGCAATCAGGTAGTGGGCGCGATGCGCACTGCTGGTCCAGACTTTGGTGCCGGAAATTTTCCAGCCTCCCTCGGTCTTCACGGCTTTGGTTGTGACGGCGGCCAGGTCGGAGCCCGAATCGGGTTCGCTCATGCCGATCGAAAAAAAGCATTCGCCCGCTGCAATTTTCGGCAAGATCAATTGACGGGCCCGCTCGCTGCCATGGCGCAGGATCTGGTTGCCACTTTGCCGATCGGCCACCCAGTGGGCGCCTACCGGCGCGCCGCCGGCCAGCATTTCTTCGGTCATCACATAGCGCTCCAGCGCTGTGCGTTCATGGCCGCCATAGGCCTTGGGCCAGACCATGCCGATGTAGCCGGCTTGCCCGCATTTACGGCTGAATTCGGCATCGCCATCGGACCATGAATTTTGGCGCGGGGTGAAAGTGCCTGCATCCATTTCGCGTTGCAGAAAGTCACGAACTTGTTGCCGCAGCAGCTGCGCACTCTCTGGCAGCGCGACTGCGGGAAATGCAAAATCATGCATGAAAAGACCTTCGCCGAAGAAATTGAAGTGGGCTCATCTTGATACGTTCACTTAGGATGTCAAGGCCGCAGCAGACAAGTGGGCGACTCGTGAAAGTCCTGAATCCGCGATGATGGTCCCTGCTCACTGGCTCAACAAGGACCGCCATGCGTTCTGGTATTTACAGCTATCCCCATACCCAGAGAATCATCTACGGCAGCCCCTTTGCACAGGCCCTCGCCATCGAGTTGGAAACCGTGGGCGCCCAGCGTGTTTACGTGTTGGCCAGTGCCAGCCTGGCGCGTCAAACACGCGCTGTGCAAGAGCTCCAAGCGGTGCTGGGCACGCGCTGCGTGGGCTTGTTCAAAGCCATGCCGGCGCACACGCCGCGCTTCGCTGTGGTCCAGGCCGCCCAAGAGGCCACGCAGGCGAAGGCCGACTTGATCTTGACGCTGGGCGGCGGCTCGATCACCGATGCCGGAAAAATGGTCACGCTGTGCATGAGCAATGCGATCGAGTCCGCCGAGGATCTGGACCGATTGGCCACCCGCGTGCATGCCGATGGTCGGATTGAACGCCCCGAGTTTCAGGCGCCCACGGTGCCTTGCACGGTGATTTCCACCACGTTGTCAGCCGGTGAGTTCAGCGCTTTGGCAGGTTGCACGGACACGGTCAAGGGAATGAAAGAAAACTTCTTGCATCCCCAGGCCTCGCCGCGTTCTGTGATTCTGGACCCTGCATTGACCTCGCACACGCCCGAATGGTTGTGGCTGTCCACGGGGATTCGCGCGGTGGACCACGCGGTGGAAGATTTGTGCTCGATCAATACGCAACCTCTTTCTGAAGCCACTTCTTTTCAAGCCCTGCGTTTGCTGGGGCGTGGGCTGCGTGCCGTCAAAAAAGACCCTGCCGATCTGGATGCGCGACTCGATTGCCAGTTGGGGGCTTGGATGTCCATCATCGGCTCCAGTGCGGGCGTTCACAAAGGCGCCAGCCACGGGATTGGCCATGTGTTGGGCGGCACAGCGGGGGTGCCGCATGGCTATACCTCTTGCGTCATGTTGCCGCATGTCTTGCGCTTCAACCAAAGTGTCAATGCCGCGCAGCAGCAGCGTGTCAGCGAAGCGCTGGGCCATCCCGACAAACCCGCTTGCGAGGTCGTGGCCGAGTTGGTGGCGCAATTGGGTTTGCCCCGTACCTTGCGTGAAGTGGGGGTTCCAGCGCCGATGCTCGATCTGATTGCGCGCAACGCCATGCACGATCGCTTGATTCACACCAACCCCCGCAAAATCCATGGCCCCGAGGATGTGCGGCGCATTCTGGATGCCGCTTGGTAGGGCGCCTATTGTGAAACCCTTGCAAGGACAAGCCCTGGTGTGGGCCATGTGTATAGGTCAAGTGGGCAATCTGTTGCCCCATGTGGTGGTGCCGGCTGTGATGGTTCAGCACCTGATGCCTTTGTGGGGCATGACCCACTCTCAAGCAGGCTTGCTGGCGGCCAGCTATGCCGCAGGGTACATGCTCGCGGTCCCTTTGTTGAGCGCATTGACCGACCGTTTCGATGCGCGGCGCATCTTGCTGCGCGGTTCTTTGTGCAGCGCGCTCAGTACCTTGGCCTTTGCGTTCATGGCCGACAGTTGGTTTACCGGCATGCTGTGTTGGGCCTTGGCCGGCGCCAGTTTTGCCGGCGCCTATATGCCCGGCTTGCGCGCCTTGACCGATCGCTTGGGCAATGCCAACGCGTCACGCAGCATCACCTTGTACACCTCCAGTTATTCCATGGGGGTTGGCTTTTCATTTTTGATCTCCCAAATCGTGGCCGACGCCTGGGGTTGGCGCTGGTCCTTCGGCATCACCGCCATCGGGCCCTTGCTTATGGCCTTGGTGGCTTGGCGTATGCAGCCCCTGACGCCTGTTTCGGTGGGCGGTCATTTGCTGGATGTGCGTCCGGTTTTGCGCAATCGCCCAGCGATGGCCTACATCTTGAGTTACGGCGCGCACTGCTTTGAGTTGTATGGTTTCAGAACCTGGGTGGTGGCATTTTGGACCTTTGTCGTGGCGCGCCATCAGGGCGCAGCCTTGCCTGAGCCTGTGGTGGTGAGTTTTCTGGCTTCCTTGCTGGCCATGCCGGCCAGCATCATGGGCAATGAAATGTCATTGCGCTTTGGCAGAATTCGCGCCATCACCTGGATTCAGGTGGCCTCCGGCGTGACCGCCTTGTCGGTCGGCTTTTGGGCCGGTGGTTCTGCGTGGGTGTTGCTGGCCTTGATCTTGGTGTATGCGGTCACCGTGACCGCAGACTCGGGCTCACTCACGGCCGGCATGATGTCTTACGCACATCCCCAATTCAAAGGCCTGACCTTGGCCATGCACTCCACGGTGGGCTTTGGCCTTTCGGCGCTGTCTGGGTGGGCCATGGGGCTGGCTTTGGATTCTCAAGGCGGTGGCCAAGTGCCTGAAGCATGGATGGCCGCCTTCGCTGTGCTGGCCTTCGGTGTTCTGCTCGGTCCCTTGGCTTTGCGCTTGTCCAAGTCCCCCTCAGCCGAGGTCAGCTGAGCCGGGTGTGGTGCCGTGCAATTTGCAGCTTGACCTGTGCGGGTGCAGTGCCGCCCAAGGTGTTGCGGGCGTTCAGGGAGCCGCGCAGGCTCAGGACTTCGTAGACGTCTTTTTCGATTGACGCATGAAAGCCTTGCAGCACAGCCAGGGGTAACTCCGACAGATCACAGTGGTGTGAGGTGGCGGCTTTGACGGCGTGGGCCACGGTTTCGTGCGCATCGCGAAAGGGCTGGCCTTTTTTCACCAGGTAGTCGGCCAAGTCGGTGGCCGTGGCGTAGCCTTTTTTCACGGCCGCTTCCATGGCGTCGGCATTCACGGTGATGCCGCCTTCTTTCTGGCCGGTGGCCGGATTGAGCTGGCCACCGATCATTTCGCTGAAGATGCGCAAGGTGTCTTTCAGCGTGTCCACCGTGTCAAACAGCGGCTCTTTGTCTTCTTGGTTGTCTTTGTTGTAGGCCAGGGGTTGGCCCTTCATCAGGGTGAGCAGACCCATCAGGTGCCCAAACACGCGGCCGGTTTTGCCGCGTGCCAGTTCGGGCACGTCGGGGTTTTTCTTCTGCGGCATGATGGAGCTGCCGGTGGTGAAACGGTCGGCGATCTTCACAAAGCCAAAGTTTTGGCTCATCCACAAAATCAGTTCTTCAGACATGCGGCTGATGTGCATCATGCACAGGCTGGCGGCGGCGGTGAATTCAATCGCAAAGTCGCGGTCGCTCACGCCGTCCAGGCTGTTTTGGCAGACCTGGGCCTGGCCATCGGCATCGACCATGCCCAGGCTGCGGGCCACGCGCTCGCGGTCCAGCGGGTAGGTGGTGCCGGCGAGTGCTGCTGAGCCCAGTGGCAGGCGGTTGGTGCGGCGGCGCACGTCGACCATGCGCTCGGCGTCGCGGGCAAACATTTCCACATAAGCCAAGAGGTGGTGCGCAAAGCTCACCGGCTGAGCCACTTGCAAATGGGTGAAGCCGGGCAGGATCACTTCGACGTTGTGCTCGGCCACATCGACCAGTGACTTTTGCAGGTCCACCAGCAGCTCGATGATCAGGTCCATCTCGCTGCGCAGCCACAGCCGCACGTCGGTGGCCACTTGGTCGTTGCGGCTGCGGCCGGTGTGCAATCGCTTGCCCGCGTCGCCCACCAGTTGGGTCAGGCGTGCTTCGATGTTCAGGTGCACATCTTCCAGGTCCAGCTTCCATTCAAAGGCGCCGGACTCGATTTCTTGCGTGATCTGCGCCATGCCGCGCTGAATGTCGGCCAGGTCGCTGGCGCCAATGATTTTTTGCGCGGCCAGCATCTCGGCGTGGGCCAGGCTGCCGCTGATGTCGGCTTGCCACAGGCGCTTGTCAAAGAACACGCTGGCCGTGTAGCGCTTGACCAACTCGCTCATGGGTTCAGAAAAGAGCGCGGACCAGGCTTGGGATTTTTTGTCGAGTTGGTTTGTCATAAGCCCCTGATTTTATCGGGCTTCGAGGGGCCCCAGGCCCGAGAGGCCTGAATCTGCCATTTACCCGAGCAAAGCCAGCGCCATGGCGTGGTAGGCGGGTAGGGTGTGCACATCGTTGGCCACGTTGGCAGCCACCGGGTGCGAGGCGTAGCGGGCAATCACCATTTCGGCCTTGGGGTCGATGTAAATGTTTTGTCCATGCACGCCGCGCGCCATGATGGCGCCGTGCGCGTTGTGCGACACCCACCACATATTGCGGTAGCTCCAGCCCGGCAGGGTGACGGGACCGTTGGCGGCAAAGCGGGCCGGGTCGGCGCCGCCAAAAGTATCAGCCAAGGCGGCGGCAGGCAGCACCTGTTGGTCCCCCACGAGCCCGTGGTTGCGCACCAGTTCGCCAAAACGGGCCAAGTCGCGCAGGCCGGTGTTCAGGCCGCCGCCGGCAAACGCGGTGCCGATAGGGTCGACGGTGTAATAAGCGTCCAGCTCGGCGCCCATGGGCTGCCAAATGCGCTGTGACAGCATCTGCGCCGTGCTTTGGCCGCTGGCGCGGGCCACGATCCAGCCCAGCACATCGGTGTTGGCGGTGCGGTAGGTGAAGCGCTCGCCGTGTGTGCCCAGTTTGCGCACGGTTTTCAGGTAGTCGTAAAAATTGCTGGGGCCGCTGTAGCCGGGCGGGCAGGGCATCACGCCGCCGGCGCGCATGTGGTTCCAGATTTCGGCTTGTGGGTCGGCGTAGTTTTCGGTGTAGTCAATGCCAGTGGTCATGTCCATGACCTGGCGCACAGTGGCATCGGCAAAACCGCTGCCCGCAAGTTCAGGCAGGTAATGGTCAACGCGTTGCGACTCGTCCAACACGCCATCGGCCACCAGGCATGCGGCCATCAAACCCATGAACGACTTGGACACCGACATGGCGATATGCGGCTGCAGCGGTGACATCACGCCGCCAAAGTGCTCGAACAGCACTTCGCCTTGGTGCATCACCAGCAAGGCGTCGGTGTAGGTGGCTTCCATCATGTCGGCCCAAGTGCAGGTGCCCGCGCCGGTCATGGGGGTGTAGCGAATGTCAGGCAAGTTCCGAGCGGCTTGGGGCAAAGGCGTGACTGCCTTCAGGCCCCTGGGCACCGATACCGTGGCGACCATCTGCCGGTAATGCGCAAAGCTCCAGCGCAGTTGCGGAAAGTGGTAGCCGCTGCCGTCTTGAAAGCGGATCCTCTTGTCGGCCGGCGGCGGTGAGCCTTGCATCCATCCCAAAGTGAGCGGATCGCAGTCTTTGGCGGCAGGGTGAACAGGCAAGGCGGGGGCGTTGGACATGCGGGGCTTTCTATCAAACAGGGGCCTGCCGCGATGGCGGGCCCCTGTGCATTATGGGCAACGCTGTGCGGCTTAGTAATGCGAATTAACCCGTGTTGCGCTCGTATGCCACCGGATTGCGGGTGTATTCGCCTCGGCTATAGGCTAAAGTGAGGGCATGCCACCAACTGTCGTTCGTGATGGCCCATTTCGTTTGTTCTTCTTCTCGCGAGAGGAGTCACGCATTCACGTTCATGTTGCACATCCAGACGGGGAGGCCAAATTTTGGCTGACACCGATCGTGCATCTGGCACATCGACTGGACTGACACCTCGTCAAATCACCGAAGCGCAAGCGGTTGTTCAAGCGCATATCAAGGAAATCAACGATGCCTGGAACCATCACTTTGGTCGCTGAAGTGACCAACATTTCCAAGAACGGCTTTTGGTTGCTGCTTGGCGATGAGGAGTTGTTGGTGCCTTTTGATCAGTTCCCCTGGTTCAAGCAGGCCACGGTGGCGCAAATCACTGAGGTGACCTGGCCAACCCCTGACCATTTGTATTGGCCTCATCTGGATATCGATTTGTCGGTCGATTCGATTCGTCGGCCACAGGATTTTCCGTTGTTGGCCCGCGCGCAGCCTTGATGGCTTGCTCTGCCGCAGTGGAATCAATCAGCCGGTATTTCTGAGCCCCGCCGCAATCCCGTTGATGCTGATGTGAATCCCGCGTTGCACGCGTTCGTCGGCTTTGCCTTCACGGTAGCGGCGCACGAGTTCGACCTGCAGGTGGTGCAGCGGGTCGATGTACGGAAAGCGGTGGCGAATCGACCGGGCCAGTGCCGGGTTGTTGGCCAGGCGGTTTTTCTCACCGGTGATTTGCGCCAGGGCCTCCACCGTGCGGTGCCATTCGGCGTCGATGGCGTTGAACACTTTTTTGCGTAGGCGCGTATCGCTGACCAACTCGGCGTAGCGTGAGGCCAGGGCCATGTCGCTTTTGGCCAGCACCATGTCCATGTTCGACAGCAGGGTGCGAAAGAACGGCCACTGGCGGTACATTTTTTGCAGCAAGGCCAGCGCGGCTTTGCGTTCGGCTGGCGTGGGTTGGTCCAGCAACTGGCTCACGGCCGAGCCAAAGCCGAACCAGCCGGGCAGCGTCAAGCGGCATTGACCCCAGCTGAAGCCCCAGGGGATGGCGCGCAGGTCCTCGATTTGCTGGCTGGCCTTGCGCGAAGCCGGGCGCGAGCCGATGTTCAGCTCTGCAATTTCGCGGATCGGCGTGGCGCTGAAAAAGTAGTCGTTGAAGCCCGGGGTTTCGTACACCAGCGCGCGGTAGGCGCTCATGCTGGCTTGCGACAGCTTGGCGGCCGTCTCTAAAAAGGGTTTGGTGGCGGGTTTGGTGGGCTGCAGCAAGGTGGCTTCCAGCGTGGCGGCCACCAGCGTTTCTAAGTTGCGCCGGCCGATTTCGGGGTTAGCGTATTTGGAGCCAATCACTTCGCCCTGTTCGGTCAGGCGAATTTGCCCGCGCACCGTGCCGGGCGGTTGCGCCAAGATGGCTTGGTAGCTGGGGCCGCCGCCACGCCCCACGGTGCCACCCCGGCCGTGGAACATGCGCAGCTGGATGTGATGGCTTTGGGCCAGGGGGTCAAACAGTTCGACCAACGCAATCTCGGCGCGGTAAAGCTCCCAGTTGCTGGTGAAAATGCCACCGTCTTTGTTGCTGTCGGAGTAGCCCAGCATGATGTCTTGCTCGGCGCCTGAACGCTGCACCAAGTTGGCCACGCCGGGTAACGCATAAAACTCGCGCATGATGGGTGCGGCGTTGCGCAGGTCTTCAATCGTCTCAAACAGTGGCACCACAATCAGGTCGTTGGTGGCTTTGCTGTCCAGCGCGTGGTGCATCAACCCCACTTCTTTTTGCAGCAGCAGCACTTCCAGCAAGTCGCTCACGGTTTCGGTGTGGCTGATGATGTAGTGGCGAATGGCCTCGCCGCCATAGCGTTCGCGCATGCGTTTGGCCGACTCAAAAATGGCCAGCTCGGAGCGCGTGTGCGCCGAGTAGTCTGCACCCGGCACGCGCAGCGGCCTGGCGTCGTTCAGCAGTTGCATCAACAAGGCGCGCTTAGCGGCTTCGTCCAACTGGGGGTAGCCCATGTGCACGCGGGCAGTGGCCAGCAATTCGGCCACCACTTCTTCGTGCTTGTCCGAGCTTTGGCGTAAGTCCACCGTGGCCAGGTGAAAGCCAAACACCTCCACTGCACGAATCAGCGGGTGCAAGCGCTGGTCGGCCAGGGCTTGGGCGTGCTGGCTGCGCAGCGAAGTTTCAATGGTGCGCAAATCGACCCCAAATTCTTGCGCATTGTCGTAGGGGTTTTGCGGCGCCACCGCATGGCGCGCGGCTTCGCCACCGGTCAGTGTTTTGAGTGTCGCCGCCAAGCGGGCATAGATGCCGGTGAGCGCACGGCGGTAGGGCTCGTCCATGCGGTGCGCGTTGGTGTCGGGCGAGCGTGCGGCCAGGGCCTGCATCTCGGCCGGGAAGTCCACCAGCATGGCCGACAGCGACAGCTCGCCGCCCAGGTAATGCACCTCGGTCAAATAGTGGCGCAGCGCCACCTCGGACTGGCGCCGCAGCGCGTATTCCAAGGTTTCGGCGGTGACGTTGGGGTTGCCATCGCGGTCTCCGCCAATCCATTGGCCCATGCGCAAAAAGCTGGCCACGGGTTGGTGCTCCAGCGCGCGCTCGAGCTCTGCGTAAATTTTGGGAATTTCGCGCAAGAAGGTGGCTTCGTAATAGCTCAGCGCATTCTCAATTTCGTCGGTCACCGTCAATTTGGAAAATCGCAGCAAGCGGGTTTGCCACAGCTGCATCACCCGGGCGCGAAGCTGCTGTTCGTTGGCGGCCAGCTCGCGCGGGCTCAGGGCATCTTTGGCGGCGTTGACGGCGGCAGCGCGGTCTTTGATCTCGTCGCGGGCCGTGAGCAGGCGCGCAATGTCGCGCTCGGCGCTCAAAATGCTTTGGCGCTGCACCTCGGTCGGGTGGGCCGTCAACACCGGGGCCACATAACTGTGCGCGAGGGTCTGGGCAATGGTTTTGGGTGTGATGCCGGCCCAACGCATGCGCTGCAGCGCCACTTCGATGCTGCCTTCATGGGTGTGGCCAGCGCGCTCATGTAACGCACGGCGGCGAATGTGGTGCCGGTCTTCGGCCAAATTGGCCAAATGGCTGAAGTAGGTGAAGGCGCGGATCACACTGACGGCTTGCTCGCCGCTCAGGCTTTTGAGCAGTTTCTTCAGGGCTTTGTCGGCCTCGTGGTCGGCATCGCGGCGGAATGCCACCGAGAGCTTGCGAATTTTTTCGACCAATTCAAAAGCAGGCGCGCCTTCTTGCTCGCGAATCACATCGCCCAATAAACGGCCCAGCAAGCGGATGTCCTCGACCAAGGGGCGTTCGTTGTCTCGGGTTTGACGCGAAGGTGATTCTGCGGGAGCCGGTTTCAGGGAGTGGGTCATGGATTGGCTGGTGCCGTGCAAGGTGAATGAAGAATGCCCATGCTAGCATTGACCACACCCTCCAAATTACCAATGAGTTACCGTTTTGAACGCACTTACTTCTGACCCTTCACACCTGGTTTCGCCCTTGTCCATCGTCATTGCCACCCGCGAAAGTCGTTTGGCCCTGTGGCAAGCCGAGCATGTCCAAGCGCTGCTGCGCGCCCGTGGCCACACCGTGACTTTGCTGGGCATGACCACGCAGGGAGATCAAATTCTCGACCGCAGCTTGAGCAAGGTAGGTGGCAAAGGCTTGTTTGTGAAAGAGCTGGAGCAGGCTTTGCAAGAAGGCCGCGCCGACATCGCGGTGCATTCGCTCAAAGACGTGCCCATGGATTTGCCCGAAGGCTTTGATCTGGCCTGCGTCATGGAGCGCGAAGACCCGCGTGACGCCTGGGTTTCGTCGCAGTACGCGACTTTGGCCGATTTGCCGTCCGGCGCGGTGGTGGGTACCTCCAGTCTGCGCCGCACCGTGTTGCTGCGCGCCTTGCGCCCAGACCTGAAGATTGAGCCTTTGCGTGGCAACCTGGACACCCGTTTGCGCAAACTCGACGAAGGTCAGTACGCCGGCATTGTGCTGGCGGCGGCGGGGCTCAAGCGTTTGAATTTGAGCGCACGCATCCGCCATATTTTTGACGAAGCCGAGATGTTGCCCGCCGCCGGGCAGGGCGCCTTGGGCATTGAAATTTGCGCCGACCGGCAAGATTTGCGCGACGCCTTGGCCCCTTTGGCCCACCCTGCCTCTTGGCTGCGTGTGGCCGCAGAGCGTGCGGTCAGCCGCGCCATGGGGGGCAGCTGCTCTATGCCCTTGGCTGCACACGCCACCTTGGCCGCGGATGTGTTGACCCTGCAAGCTGCCTGGGGCGACCCCGAAGGCGAGGCCCGTTTGGTCACGGCCCAAGCCACCCTGAGTCAGCCCGACCATGCCGGTGCCGAGCAATTGGGCGCGCAGATTGCCCAGCGCTTGAAGCAGGCCGGCGCCCATTGAGGGGACGCGTCTGTGTCTAGTTCCCACCCCGCGTCGCCCTTGAAATCGCCCATGCGCGTGTGGGTGACGCGCGCCCCCCAAGACGCTGCGCCCTGGATCCAAGGCCTGAACGATGAGGGGCTGGATGCACAGTCTTTGCCATTGATGGCCATTGGCCCGGTGGCGGATCTGCGTCCGGTGCACAGGGCCTGGCAAGACATCGCGCAGTATCACGCTGTGATGTTCGTCAGCGCCAATGCGGTGCGGTATTTTTTTCAAGCGGCAGCGCAGCCCGCTTCGCCTTGGGGCCAGACAAGGGCCTGGGTCACGGGCCTGGGCAGCCGAGCCGCCTTGATCGTGGTGGGTGTTCCAGAGAGCCAGATCGATGCCCCTGCCGCAGATGCGCCCCAATGGGACTCTGAAGCTTTGTGGGCGGTGATCGCCCCTCAGGCGCAAGCGGGCCAGCGGGTGCTGATGGTGCGGGGCGCCGATGCGCAAGGCCGAGTGGCAGGGCGCGACTGGCTCAGCACCCAGTTGCAAGCGGCAGGCGTTCAGGTAGACCCGGTGGCGGCCTACCAGCGGCAAACACCGGTGTTCAGCAACGAACAACGTGCATCGGCTGTGCAAGCGTCGGCCGATGGCTCGGTTTGGTTGTTCAGCAACTCCGAGGCCATTGCCCATTTGCAAGCCGCTTTGCCCGATCAGGACTGGTCGCAGGCCCTGGCCGTGGCCACCCATCCGCGCATTGCGCAACACGCCCGCCTGGCGGGCTGGGGCAGTGTGGCTATTGCGCAACCTTCGCTTTTTGCGGTGGCGACCTCTATAAAATCCATCCATGAATTCAGAACACCCCGCAACTCAGCAGCGCCCCGTCCCTAAGGCTTCGCCGTGGCGATGGTCGGTCACCGTGCCCACCTTGTTGGCGGTGCTGGCTTTGGTGGGCAGCGCGATGCTGTGGGAAAAGCTCTCACGCATTCAAAGCCAGCTGGCACGCCAAAGCGCTGATGCGGGGCAACAGTCCCTGGAGGCCAAAGCCTGGGCCAAGCAAGCGCAAGAATCCGTGAAGGACAGTGCGGCGCGTTTGGGGCTGCTGGAGTCGCGAGTGGGCGAGGTGGCCTTGCAACGTGGCCAACTGGACGAGTTGATGCAAAGCCTGTCGCGCTCGCGCGATGAAAATTTGGTGGTCGATATTGAAGCGGCCTTGCGTATGGCCCAGCAGCAATCGCAACTGACAGGCAGCATGGAGCCCATGCTGGCCGCGCTCAAGTCGGCGCAGCAACGTGTGCAGCGGGTCGGCCAGCCGCGCCTGACCGCCGTGCAACGGGCGATTGCAAAAGACTTGGAGCAGGTCAAGTCGGCCCAAGTGACCGATGTGCCCGGCTTGCTGATCAAGCTCGATGAGTTGGTGGCTTTGGTGGACGAGTTGCCCTTGGCCAACCAGACGGTGATCGCTGCGGCGCTGCAGACGCGTCCTGTTACCGCCACGACAGCGAACCCCAGTTGGTGGCAGGTGGGCCTGGCGCGCTTTTGGCAAGAAGTGCGCGGTTTGCTGCGGGTCAGCCGCATAGACGCGCCCGAGGCCGCCTTGTTGTCGCCTGACCAAAGTTTTTTCTTGCGCGAAAACCTCAAACTCAAACTGCTCAATGCGCGCATGGGTTTGTTGGCGCGACAAAACGAGTCCTTGCAAGCGGACCTGACTTCGTGCGCCGCTTTGATGCGTAAATATGTCGACATGAACTCACGCAAGTCGCAACAGGCTTTGCAATTGATTGAGCAGTCTCAAGCCCAATTGCGCAAAGGCGAGATGCCCCGTCTGGACAGCACCTTGTCTGCGCTGGCCACTGCCGCGGCAGGAAGGTAAACCCCATGCGCATTGCTTTGTGGTTGATCGGTCTGTTTGCCATTGCGGTGGCTGGTGCCTTGCTGGCCGGCAGCAATGTGGGCACCGTGACGGTGTTCTGGCCGCCCTACCGTGTGGACTTGTCTTTGAATCTGGTGCTCTTGGTGCTGGTCTTGGTGCTGGTGGTGACGCATTTCGCACAGCGTGCCTTGTCGGCCATGGTGGCCTTGCCCCAACAAGCCAAACGCTGGCGCTTGCTGCAAAAAGAACGCGCCGCTTATGGCGCTTTGCTGGACGCCAGTGCGAACTTCATGGCGGGCCGGTTTTTGCGCGCGCGCAAAGCGGCGGAGTTGGTGATCGAGCGCGAACAGGCCTTGGCCCTGACGGGCGGTGCTTTGGCCCATGCCCCCTCGCTGAAAGCCTTGGCCCATGTGATGGTCGCTGAATCGGCGCATGCTTTGCAAGACAAGGCCACTCGCCAAGCTCATTTGCAGAGTGCTTTGCAAGAGGCCGATGGGGGTTCAACCACGGTGCGTCAAACTCTCAAAGAAGGCGCTTTGCTGCGCGCAGCGCGCTGGTCGCTGGACGATCGGGATGCGCAGGCCAGCTTGCAGTGGCTCGATCAGTTGCCGCAAGGCGTGTCCCGCCGCACGGTGGCCATGCGTTTGCGTTTGAAGGCCTCGCGCCTGGCAGCTCTTCCTGCGCAGGCGCTGGACACGGCCTTGCTGCTGGCCAAGCACCGCGCCTTTTCTCCGGCGGCGGCCGACAGCATTGTGCGCGGCTTGGTGCTGGACTTGTTGGCGCACACCCACGAAACAGACCAGTTGCTGCGCGTTTGGCAAAGTCTGGGTTCGGCCCAACGCTTGACGCCGGAGTTGGCGGTGCAAGCCGCCCAACGCTGGTTGGCTTTGAAGGGCGAAGCCTCGCTGGCACGGTCGTGGTTGTTGCCTATTTGGGACCGCTTTTTGAAGTCACCCACGTCCCTGTCATCGACGCAAAAAATGCAATTGGTTCGCGTGCTCGATCAAAGCCTGGGTCAAGCCGAGGCGCCTGGCGAGCGCGAATGGTTAGCACGCATTGAATCGGCCCAACTGGCCCAGCCGCAAGACGCTGCCCTGCTGTATTTGGCCGGCATGACGTGCATGAAGCGCCAACTCTGGGGCAAAGCACAGGCCTTGCTCAGCCAGGCGGCTAAGCTCCTGGACGATGTGGGTTTGCGCCGCCAAGCCTGGACGGCCTTGGCGCAATTGGCCGAGCAACGCGATGACGCTGGCGCAGCCGCTGCGGCTTGGAAGCGTGCCGCAACGGCTTGAGTGCCTGAGCATTGCCGTCGTTCGATTTGGTCGTTTCTGAGACAGGTGTGTCGCGAGGCTGTGTGAAAACGTCCTAATCTCGTAAACCGTTTAAGCGTTTGTGCGTTGATATCAATGAGAGTTCATTGATGGAAGGCGTGTAGATGAAGCGTTATATCCAGGGTGAAGACAGAAGTCAGGTCACGTTGCTGCCGGAGTGCCTTGATGACTTTATCGCCCAAGACAACACGGTGCGGGTCGTTGACGTTTTTGTCAACGAGCTCGATCTAGCCGCCCTTGGTTTTGAGGGGGTCTTGCCATCGATTACGGGAAGACCTGGCTATCATCCATCAGTTCTTCTGAAGCTCTACATTTACGGCTATCTCAATCGTATTCAATCAAGCCGTCGCCTGGAGCGCGAGTGCCAACGCAATGTTGAGCTGATGTGGTTAACGGGCCGTTTGGCGCCTGACTTCAAGACCATCTCGGATTTCCGCAAGGACAATGGCCGGGGTATCCGTAACGCCTGCAAACGCTTTGTCAGCTTATGCCGCGAGTTGAAGTTGTTTACGCAATCCATCGTGGCCATCGATGGCAGCAAATTCAAAGCCGTCAACAGTCGAGAGCGCAACTACACCCAGGGCAAGATCGCAGTGCGTGAGCGAGAGCTGGAGGAAAACATTCAGCGTTACTTGGATGCGCTGGAAACTGCCGACCGCGCGCAGCCCGAGCATTTGCAGCTCACGGCTGATCGGCTGCAGGACAAGATCGCCAAACTGCGCCAAAAGATGCACGACCTACAAGAGGTCAAGGCGCAACTGCAGGCTCAGCCCGATGGGCAAATCTCCCTGACCGATCCGGATGCGCGCTCGATGAGCACGCACAGGATGATTGGAAAATCGATGGTGGGCTACAACTTACAGGCAGCGGTGGATGCCCAGCACCATCTGATCGTGGCCCACGAAGTGACCAACGCCGGTAGCGACCGGGCACAACTGAGCAAGATGGCGCTTGCTGCAAGACAGGCCCTCGACAAGCCCGATCTCCAGGCGTTTGCCGATCGGGGTTACTACAGCAGCTTAGAAATCAAGGCCTGCCATGACGCAGGCATAGCGACATATGTGCCCAAGTCCATGACCTCTAATGCAAAGGCACAGGGGCGTTACTCAAAGGAGGACTTCATCTACATTGCGCATGACGATGAGTACCAATGCCCGCAGGGAAAGCGGGCGATCCATCGTATCACAACGATGGAGGACAAACTCAATATCCGAATTTATTGGAGCAGTGCGTGCCCTACTTGCCCTGGCAAGGCCCAGTGCACGACCAGTAATTACAGGCGAATCAGGCGTTGGGAGCATGAAGATGTTTTGGATACGGCGCAGCAGCGTTTGGAGCAAAAGCCAGATGCAATGGTGCTGAGAAAGAGCACGGTGGAGCACGTCTTCGGAACGCTTAAACACTGGATGG
>CAIWWN010000236.1 GCA_903916355.1 uncultured Burkholderiales bacterium
TACGACATCGGTCTGCGCACTTCCTTCTAATTTGACGCTGGCGCAAGCCAGTTGAAGATTGAGAAACTTAAAAACCCCATCGTGGCAACACGGTGGGGTTTTTTTATAGTGCGCCCAACACCTCGGTGCTCAGGTGTTGCACGCGCTCAGTTCTGAAAAGCCGAGTGGACTCCAAACTGATGGTTGGCATAGGCCAGGCCCCAGCCATTCTGGCAGCCATGGCCCACCACTTCGCCAATCAAAATGTCATGATCCCCCGCAGACACCACTTGTGCCAAGCGGCACTCAAACCAAGCCACTGAACCCTGCAGTTTGATATTGTGGTGTGCGCTTCGCTCACTGACTTGCTGGGCAAAGCGTTCGTGCTGCGGACCCGATGCAAATCGCAAGGCCGTTGCCGTTTGATCCGCCTGGAGCACGTTGACCAAATAGCTGCCCGACTGCGTGAACGCCCGATGGCTGTTGGCTTGTTTGCGGATACTCCACAAGACCATGGCTGGCTCCAGCGATACGGTATTGAACGAGTTGCAGGTCATGCCCCAATCTTGTCCGTCAAAATGGGTTGTTACCACCGTCACGCCGGTCGTGAACCGGCTCATCGCTTCTTTGATGCTCATCGAATTTCCTTGCCCATGGGGCTTGCGCATAACATTCGATCTTACTCACTGCCAGACCCCTGCGGACAGTTGGCGGGAAGGACTTTTGTTCGCTGCAGCTCGCGCAGTGCATTTAAATCATTTCTCAGACCCATCCCGACCCCATATCGGTTTAGACTGATGCTGAATTGATGGACATGGACATTGCATGCTTGCTTTCATTTTTCAGCGCCTGATCCAGGCCGTGATCGTGATGGTCACGGTCGCCTTCATCGCCTTTTTATTGTTCCAGTATGTGGGCGATCCGGTCGTATTTTTGCTTGGCCAAGACGCCACGCCCGACCAGATCCAAGAGCTGCGCCAAGGGCTGGGTTTGGACCAACCTTTTTTTGTGCAGTTCTGGCACTTCTTGCACAACGCGGTGCAAGGTGAGTTTGGCCTGAGCCTGCGCCAAGGTGCCAAAGTCTCACGTCTGATTGCGGAGCGCTTTCCCGCCACACTGGAATTGGCACTGGTGGCGGCCACCTTGGCGCTGAGTCTGGGCATTCCTTTGGGTGTTTATGCCGCTTTGCGGCGTGGCAGTTTTTGGAGCCAACTGTTCATGACGGTTTCGCTCTTGGGCGTGTCATTGCCCACTTTCCTCATTGGTATCTTGTTGATTTTGATTTTCTCCGTCTGGCTGGGTTGGTTTCCCAGTTTTGGCCGTGGTGAGGTGGTGCAGATGGGCTGGTGGTCCACCGGTTTGCTCAGCGCCAAAGGCTGGCACCACATTGTGCTGCCCGCCGTGACCTTGGCGATCTTTCAGTTGACGCTGATCATGCGCTTGGTGCGCGCGGAAATGCTCGAAGTGCTGCGCACCGACTACATCAAATTTGCCCGCGCCCGGGGCCTGTCCAACCAGACGATCTATTTTGGCCACGCCCTGAAAAACACCTTGGTGCCGGTGATGACCATCACAGGCCTGCAACTGGGCGGCTTGATCGCCTTTGCCATCATCACCGAGACGGTGTTCCAGTGGCCCGGCATGGGCTTGCTGTTCATCCAAGCGGTGACCTTTGCCGACATACCGGTCATGGCCGGTTACCTGTGTTTGATTGCGCTGATTTTTGTGACCATCAATTTGGTGGTGGATCTGCTGTACTTTGCGGTCGACCCGCGGCTGCGCGTGGGCAAAGTGGGAGGCCATTGAGCATGACCGGTACGACTTTCAAATCGGCGTTGGCCCATGGCCGCGCGTTTGCGCACATTGCCGCTTTTCACCCGGAGTTGACCGCATTCAGGCGTGACCTGCATGCGCACCCTGAACTGGGTTTTGAAGAGATCTACACCTCGGCCCGCGTGGTGCAAGGCCTCAAGGTCTGCGGCGTTGACGCGGTGCACACAGGCTTGGGCAAAACTGGCGTGGTGGCTTTGGTGCATGGTCAAGGCTTTTCGGCCAGCCACCCGGGCCCCATGATCGGATTGCGCGCCGACATGGACGCTCTGCCCATGCAGGAGGCGGGCGACATGGCTTGGAAGTCCGGCAAACTGGGCTTGATGCATGGCTGCGGCCACGACGGCCACACCGCCATGCTGATGGGCGCGGCGCGCTACCTGGCGGAGACGCGGCGTTTTGCCGGCACTGCGGTGCTGATTTTCCAGCCCGGCGAAGAAGGCTATGCCGGGGCGCGGGCCATGATGCAAGACGGTTTGTTTGAGCGCTTTCCGTGTGAAAAAGTGTTTGCCCAACACAATGCACCCGATGTGCCTTTGGGCGTGATTGGCGTCACGCCCGGCCCGATGCAAGCCGCCGTGGACCGGATCGAGATTCGCATCACCGGCAAGGGCGGCCATGGCGCCCGGCCGCACCAAACGGTGGACCCGGTGTTGGTGGCGGGGCACATCATCACCGCGGCGCAAAGCATTGTGGCGCGCAACCTGTCGGCGTTTGACCAAGCCGTGCTGAGCATTTGCGCGATGCACGCTGGCCACCCCGGCGCGATGAGTGTGATCCCGGGCGAAGCCACCCTGGTCGGCACCGTGCGCACCTACAACGAAGCGATTCAGCAGCAGATTGAAGACCGTTTGACCTTGCTGTGCACCTCGATTGCCCAAGGCTTGGGTGCGAGCGCCCAAGTAGACTACGAGCGGGTCTACCCCGCCACCGTTAACACCGTGACAGAAGCCCACTTTGTGGCCGATGTCGCGACGCATTTGGTGGGCAAAGACAAGGTCTGGCGCAATATGATGCCCAGCATGGGCGGCGAAGATTTTTCATTCATGTTGCAAGCCGTGCCCGGCGCTTATATGCGCATTGGTCAGGGTTTGCCCGATGGCGCTGGGCCCCATCCGCTGCACAACAGCCGTTACGATTTCAATGATGATATTTTGCCCTTGGGGGCCGCCATGCATGCGAGTTTGGTCGAGCATGCTTTGCCCATCCCGAGTGCATGATGGATTTTTCAATTCAGTTCCGTGATTTCATTTTCAAAGGAGATTCCATGACTTTCAAACTCACGCCCTTGGTGGCGACATTGGCCTCGGCCCTGGCCTTGACAGCGGTGTCCGCGTCGGCCATCACCATTCGCATTGGCAACCAGGGCGACGCATTGTCTTTGGATCCGCATTCGCTCAACGAATCCTTGCAAATCAGCGTCGATGAGAACGTGTACGAGTCCTTGGTCTCGCGTGATGCCAATTACAATCTCTCTCCCTTGTTGGCCACCAGTTGGAAGCAAACCGCCCCCACCGTGTGGCGCTTTGAGCTGCGCAAAGGTGTGAAGTTCCATGACGGCACCCCCTTCACTGCGGATGATGTGATCTTCAGCTACGAGCGCGCCAAAGGCGATGGCTCGGACATGAAGAGCTATGTGGGGCAGTTCAAAGAAATCAAAAAAATCAACGACCACACCATCGACATCATCACCACAGCGCCTTTCCCTATCGTGCCCGAGCTGATCACGCACTGGGACATCATGAGCAAAAAATGGTGTGAAGAAAATCAAGCCACCAAGCCGGTGGACCGCCGCAAGGGCATTGAAAATGCGGCTTCCTTTAAAGCCAACGGCACGGGCCCTTTCATTGTGAAAGAACGCCAACCTAACGTCCAAACCCGTTTTGTGCGCAACAACAACTACTGGGGCAAGATTCCTGGCAATGTGGACGAAGTCGTCTTCTCCGTGATTGGCAACGACGCCACACGTGTGGCCGCCATGTTGTCGGGAGAGTTGGACGTGATGGAGCCGGTACCGGTGCAAGACGTGGAGCGCCTGAAGGCCAACGACAAACTCAAGGTCATGCAAGGACCTGAGCTGCGCGCGATTTTCTTGGGCATGGACCAAAAACGTGACGAGTTGCTGTACTCCAACATCAAAGGCAAGAACCCCTTCAAAGACATACGGGTGCGCAAGGCCTTCTACCAAGCCATTGACATCGAGACCATCAAAAGCCGCGTGATGCGCGGGGCGGCCACACCCCTGGCGCTGATGCTGCCGCCGCAAGTCAACGGCTTTGCCCCTGATCTGGCCAAGCGTTTGCCTTATGACGTGGAAGCCGCCAAAAAGCTGATGACCGAAGCCGGTTACCCCAACGGTTTTGAAGTCAAATTGAATTGCCCGAACGACCGCTACGTCAACGATTCAGAAATCTGCCAAGCCGTCGCTGCCAATTTGGCGCGCATCGGTGTCAAGATCAACTTGGAAGCCGAAACCAAGGGTTCCTACTTTCCCAAAATCTTGAGCCGCAACACCAGCTTTTACATGCTGGGCTGGACCGCCAGCACGGTGGACGCGCACAACGTGCTGTACCCCATCTTGTCGACACCGGGCGACGGTGGTCGCGGCCAGTTCAACCTGGGCGCTTACAGCAACCCCAAGGTGGACGAGTTGACCGACAAAGTGGCGTCTGAAACCGATCAGAAAAAGCGCAACGAGATGATTCGTGAAGCCATGAAGATCCACCAAGACGATGTCGGCCACCTGCCGCTGCATCAGCAAGCGCTGAACTGGGTGGCCAAGAAAAACATCGAGTTGATTCAGTTCCCAGACAACGGCATGGCTTGGAAATTCATCACCGTTAAACCTTAAGAATTGACCATGCAAACAACCTGGCAGCGCTGGTGGCACAGCGATTTGGGCTACAGCTTTCGCACCTCGCCCTTGGCGATCGGTGCGGCGCTGATCGCGGCGGTGTGCATCTTTTGCTCGGTGTTTGCCGGCTGGGTGTCACCCACCAACCCGTTTGATCTGGCGATGTTGGAGCTGGGCGATTCGCGTTTGCCGCCGGCTTGGATGGAGGGTGGCTCCACCAAGTACGTGTTGGGCTCTGACGATCAGGGGCGCGACATTTTGTCGGCCCTGATCTACGGCGCCCGCATCTCTTTGGTGGTCGGCGTGGCCTCGGTGCTGGTCTCGGTGTTTGTGGGCGTGGGTTTGGGTTTGTTGGCGGGTTACCGCGGCGGCTGGATCGACACGCTGCTCATGCGCTTGTGTGACGTGATGCTGTCGTTCCCCGCCATCTTGGTGGCTTTGTTGATTGCGGGGGTCGGGCGTGCCTTGTTTCCCAATGCGCACGAGTCGCTGGCCTTTGGTGTGTTGATCATTTCCATTTCTTTGACCGGCTGGGTGCAATACGCCCGCACGGTGCGCGGCACCACCTTGGTGGAGCGCAACAAAGAGTATGTGCAAGCGGCGCGTGTGACCGGCGTGTCCTCATGGCGCATCATGCTGCGCCATGTGCTGCCCAATGTGCTCGGGCCGGTGATGGTGCTGGCCACCATCCAGGTGGCGACCGCCATCATCACCGAGGCGACTTTGTCGTTCTTGGGCGTGGGGGTGCCGCCGACTTCGCCCTCGCTGGGCACCTTGATTCGGGTGGGCAACGACTATTTGTTTTCGGGCGAATGGTGGATCACGATTTTCCCGGGCCTGATGCTGGTGCTGATCGCTTTGTCTGTGAACTTGCTGGGTGACTGGCTGCGTGACGCGTTGAACCCGCGTTTGCGCTAACTTAACTTGAACGCTTGAGCGTGTCCCTCAGATAGGCATTTCGATGAGTCTTTTGCAAGTCAAGAATTTGGTGGTGGAGTTTCCCAGTCGCCACGGCACGCTGCGTGCGTTAGACAGTATTTCGTTCGACATCGCCCCCGGTGAAATCCTGGGCGTGGTGGGCGAATCCGGTGCAGGAAAGTCGCTCACCGGCGCCTCGATCATCGGTTTGCTCGAACCCCCAGGCCGCATTGCCTCAGGCAGCATCACCTTGCAGGGTGAGCGCATTGACCAGCTGAACAGCGACCAAATGCGGCACATTCGGGGTCGCAAAATTGGCGCGATTTTTCAAGACCCGTTGACCTCGCTGAACCCGCTGTACACCGTGGGTCGGCAGCTCATGGAAACGATCCAAGCCCATCTGCCCGTGAGCCACGAAGAGGCCAGGCAACGTGCCATTCGTCTGCTGCAAGACACGGGCATACCGGCGGCAGCTGAGCGCATTGAGCATTACCCCCACCAGTTCTCGGGCGGCATGCGCCAGCGGGTGGTGATTGCTTTGGCCTTGGCCGCCGAGCCGCAACTCATCGTGGCGGACGAACCCACCACCGCACTCGATGTGTCGATCCAAGCGCAAATCATTGGCCTCTTGAAAAGTATTTGCAAAGAGCGCGGCGCAGCGGTGATGCTGATCACCCACGACATGGGCGTGATTGCTGAAACCTGCGACCGCGTGGCCGTGATGTACGCCGGGCGCATCGCCGAAATCGGCCCGGTGCACCAAGTGATCAACCAACCTTCGCACCCCTACACCTCAGGCCTGATGGCCGCCATCCCCGACATGAGCAGTGACCGTGAACGTCTGAACCAAATTGACGGCGCCATGCCACGCCTGAACGCTATTCCCACAGGTTGCGCCTTCAATCCGCGCTGCCCGCAGGTGTTTGACCGCTGCCGGCAAGAACGCCCTGAACTGATGCAGGCCACAGCCACGCAAGCCGCCTGCTGGCAAGTGCAAGGGGGTGCCCAATGA
>CAIWWN010000237.1 GCA_903916355.1 uncultured Burkholderiales bacterium
GCGCAAATCGAGGGCTCGGTGGCCTTTGGGCTGAGTGCGGTGTTCTACGGTGAGTGCACGGTGGAGAACGGCCGCATTGCGCAAAAGAACTTTGACACCTACCAACTCATGCGCTTGCCGCAAATGCCCAAGATCGAATCGGTGGTGATCCCCAGTTACGACTTTTGGGGCGGAGTGGGTGAGCCGACCATCAGCGTGGTCGCGCCCGCAGTGATGAACGCGATTTATGCCGCCACCGGTCAACCGGTGCGCCACTTGCCGCTGAAGAACCACGGTTTCACTTTTGTGTAAGAGTGTGGGCTAAGGGGCAGGCGGGTTGCAGCGCCTGATCCTTTAGCGCCGGATCGATGGTCCGTCCAGCGGCATGCCGCTGGCGCGGACTTTCAAATACAGCTCCAGATCGCGCAGCACCGGGTCGCCGGGCGCAGGCATCTGCGCTTGCACCCCAGAAAAGCAAGCACGCAGGCGCCGCTCGACCGAGCCTAGGCCTTGCCAGCTCATGCGGTACACCGGAAAGCCGGTGGGGTGGCCGGGGCTGATCACGTCGGCGCGCAGTTGGCGGCCGATATTCTGGTCGTGGCAGTGCTGGCAAGACAGGTTCATGCGGCCCACGCGCTGCGCAAACAAGCTGGCGCCTTGGTTCAGGTGGGCTTGCCAAGCGTTTTTTTCAGTGGCCTTTGCTGTGGGCGCTTTCACGTTCCAGGCCAAGCCCTTGGCGGTCTGGTGCAGCAAAGCGCTCAAGGCCAACACCTCTTCATTTTCGACACTGCCCGTCTGCGCGGCTTTGCCGCTGCGCGTGCGGCAGGCTTGGATTTGGTCTTCGAGATTGAGCAAGCGTTTGCTGTCCGCAGCCAAGCGGGGGTAGGTGACCACGGCCTGGCGCAGCGTTTCCACTTTGCCGTGGCAACTGGCGCAACTAGGGCCGCTTGCGGCATCCGACCAAGCCAGCGCACCCCGGTCCAGCCACAGGCTGATGGGGTTGCTGCCCGGGTCGTTGTTCAGGGCTTTGAGGCCTGGCGGTAAAAAAGCCAGGCCAGTCAGATTGGCCGTGGTCGGCCAAGGTGCTGGGGTTTGCGCTGGTGATATTTCCTGCGCTGGCGCCAGCAGGGGCAGCGCGAAGGCGTACAGCACGACCCAAAAGCCCCAGGGCTTCATGGCAACAGCACCAAGCGTTGTTCCACCTGGCCTTTTGCGCCTTGGTCGTCCAGCCAGCTGACCGCCACCGTGCCGCCTTGCTCGGGCACGACCAGCGAGAAAGCCAGGTAAGCAGGGGACGACCAGCCGGTGCCGGGCGTGGCTTGCAAGATCACCTGGCAGTTGAGTCGACATTGCACCTGGGTGATGATGTGGCGCGCAATACGCTGACCCGAGTCGTCCACGCGAAAGCCAGTTTCCATCGGGTGGTTGCAAATCCAGCGCGCCTCAACCGTGCGGCCGGGACGCAACTCGCCGCTGAAACTCAAACGCGATAAAACAGGGGTGGCCATGCTTCAGGTCCCGTCCAAACAAGCGGTGGAGGTGATCACCGTGGCGGCACTGCGCGCGCGCTGGCTGGCGTCGCTGAAGGTCACCACCACCCACACCGATTGCGAAGCCGCCAGCCGCAGCCGAGTGCTGAACACAAAGCGCTCAGGGGGTACAGGCCACTGCAGCTCCAGCGCGATGGGGTTCGGGTTTTCCGGCAGGATGATTTCCAACTTGGACAATGTCAAACCTTGCGGCGCTTGGATGCGTGTTTCCAAAGGCACGGCATTGCCGGTGTCGGCCAGTGCGGGAAACAGCAAGGCAATGCCTTCGCTCGACCAGTTTTTTTGTCTGAGCGATTGAGCCAAGGCGCTTTCTGGCGCTGTGCCGTCTTGCGCCCACGCAGGAGCGCTGAGCAGCGAAGACGTGGCCAGTCGCAAGCAATCGCGCCGCCCCAGCGTGTATGAAATTAAAGACTTTGGGCTCTTGCGTTTGTTCATGCTCATGACCATGGTCAACGCCACTGCGCCAGCGTGGCGAGCACTTGCGTGATCTGCTCGGGCGTCAGCAAGGCTTGCGTGTTGGCGACGCGGTTCAGCCCCTGGGCTGTGCCAAAAGGCGGCATCAAGGTTTGCGCATGGATCTGCCTGGCGTCCACCACCCATTGCTGCAATTGCGCTGCGGTGTAGCGTGCGCCGACGCCTTGCAAGGAGGGGCCAAAGCTGCTGAGCACGCCGGTTTGACCTGGCAAGGCATGGCAGGCGATGCAATTGCCCAAGCTGCGCTCGGTCATGATGCGCCAGCCTTCTTGGGGTGCAGTCTCAGAAGCTGCCGCGCTCTGGCCGCTGAACAGGGCGGCGGCCAACGCGAGGCCTGCGCTTGCGCTTGCGCATGGGCTGGCACTTTGTCGCATTGAGGCCAGCGGAAGAGGGCGGGTTTGGGCATTCATGCAGCGGTGATTGTGGCACTTTGGCGCCGAGTCTGCAGGCGGGAAATTTGTTGAATTGCCTGCCTGCTTCAAGTGGCCGAGGTCGGTTGGACCACCGCAATAAGTTGCCAGGGATCTGGCTTTGCAGCCGCTGCCGCCCTTCAAGGGCTAAACCGATCTGTCATGGCACCTGACAATACCTGGAAGCGCCAAGACTTTGATGCCACCACTTGCCCAGATTTCAACGGGCTGGCATATCACTCAAAGTGTAGGCTTGGTGAGTTACAGCATCTAACGGGACGGGGGGTATTTGTGCATTCCACTCTTGCCACTTGGCGCGCATCGATTCTATTTTTTGAGGCTCACGATGTGATTGATTGGCGCGTTCACGTGCATCTCGACTGAGGTTGAACAAATACTCGTGCTCATTGACTTTGAGGTACTTCCAATCGCCATTACGGTAAGCGCGTTGTGTATTGTGTTTCATGCGCCAAAACATCGGACGTGAGAATGTCTGCGTACAGTCCTTCAGGGTGGGCCACATCGAAACCCCATCCAGAACGTATCCGGCAGGTGGATGCGCCCCTGCAATTTGAAGTACGGTGACAGACCAGTCCATCGTCATGCAATGCTGCTCGCTCACCGATCCAGGCTGTCGAACGCCTTGTGGCCAGTGCACGATGTAAGGCACGCGAATCCCACCCTCGGTGAGGTCCATCTTGCCGCCGAC
>CAIWWN010000238.1 GCA_903916355.1 uncultured Burkholderiales bacterium
CAATAGAGCGGGCACTCCAATTCAATTCAAGAGAAGTTCAAAAAGCTGACAGGCTCAGCCGGCGAACGAGACCGTTTGGTTGTCGACGCCAGATTTACGCGGAAACTAACAGCCGTTCACAACAAAGGGACACACAGCAAAGACACGTGAAATGCGTGAATTACTACGCGACTATGTGCTCGTATCGCTCAAGCTGCTTGGAGCAGGTCGCTTGGAGCTATCCAGAACCCCTGGCGGGCGCTGAGCCGCTAGCAGAATGTATCGCGTTCTATGCCCACCAGCTTGGCTGCACCGTGGGTGGTGTGCAAGTCGTTCCGCAGCAAGGTGGTTTTTATGGGGGATGGATCACCCCTGACTTGGCGGGCCCGTTCAAGGGCGATCCAGGCAGCAGCGACTGGTAGCGGACGCTACGGGCGCCGAGCAACTCTTAAGTCGCATGCCAAAGTCGCTGACGCGACCGATGCTGCGCCGCATCCAAGGGTATGTACCTGTGCCAGCGTTAGCGTATGCCGATTATGGTTCGCTTAGTTCGATGAGTTACTCAATGGTAACCAGGCTAAACAACCCGAAATTTTCGTGCAAAAAACTGCGTCCTCTGTTGCCCTTGCCACCACGACCCACATCGGTAAAGCGGTGGATTCTCCGTGGAAGGCGCACCGGGCAAGTGAGCCCCAACGCAGCGACAAAAAGGATGCGGTGCTGCTCGCTGGTGCCCGTCTTTTTACCCGCAAGGGCTTTCAAGGCACCTCGCTTGACGACATCGCTCAGAGCCTGGGAGTAACCAAGCCAACCCTGTATTACTACATCACCAACAAGGAAGAAATTCTGATTGAGTGCGTGGAGCGTGGTCTGACCGCGTTTCACCAAGGCTTGACTGCTTTGATCCAGTCTGGCGTGAGCGAACGTGACTTGCTGCGCGCTGCGATGGCCTTGTATGCCGAGGTAGTGACCAGTGACTTCGGAATGTGTGCAAGCCGCGTGGGCGAAGACCCCTTGAGCGAGGAAAAGCGGCGCGCTATGCGCCAACGCAAAGCCGAGGTGGATGTTGACTTTCGAAAACTCATCGAACAAGGCATGCGGCGCGGCTGGATCGTGGCAGGTGACGCAGCGGTGGCGGCGTTTACCGTGGTCGGCGCACTCAGCGGGATTGGCCGCTGGTATCGGCCCGAGACCCATTCGCCCGCGAGCCTGAAAGACGCGGTACAGCACTGCATCGAGATGCTGCTGCGCGGTGTCCTCAGCGCTCCGGCGTCCATCCCATTTTCTGAACCATCACAAGGGCTTGCAGACATGACCGCACTGCGCCGTGAAAACCATTTTGAAAACCGCCTGGTGCTTTGCTACCCCGGTCGCCCCTCCCACCTCGCCGAGATGCTCGCATCGGCTCTGGCCCAGCGACCGGAGGCTCTGGCTGTGGTGTGTGGCGACATGCGTCTGACCTGGCGCGAGCTGCACCACGCTGCCACCAAATGCGCCGGCGGCCTGGCGCAGCGTGGCGTGGCCTGCGGGGACCGAATTGCCATGCACTTAGGCAACGCGCCCGAGTTCATCATCGTTGCGCTGGCGTGCGCTTGGCTGGGCGCTGTGCTGGTGCCCATCAGTGCCCGCGCACGTGGCATGGAGCTCGAATATGTGCTGAGTGATTCTGGCGCTGTGGCGCTGGTCTGCGCCCCCGATGTTGCCCAATGGCAACCCTCTGCCGATCAACTACCCGCACTTCGCATGCGCTTTGTCACAGGCGCAGTAATAACCGATGGCTTTGAGCCTTTTGCCAGCGTTATGCAGGCAAAGCCGCAGATCCAGCCGCACTCGGCACAGGAAGAAGATTTGGCAGTGTTGCTCTACACATCGGGCACCACCGGGCGGCCCAAGGGCGCCATGCTCACGCACCTCAACATCATTCATTCGGTGATGCATTACGTGGACCGTATGGGTTTGAGTGAGCGAGACATTTCGCTGGTGGCCGTGCCCATGAGCCATGTCACCGGCCTGGTAGCCCAGCTCTACACCATGCTGTACTGCCAGGGTACGACGGTGGTCATGGCGCAGTTCAAGGCGGCAGACTTTGTGCGTTTGGCCAGCGCCGAGCGCATCACCCACGCCATCATGGTGCCAGCCATGTACAACCTGTGTCTCTTGCTGCCCGACTTGCAGAACCATGACCTGGGAGCTTGGCGCATTGGCGCTTTTGGTGGCGCATCCATGCCCACGGCCACGATCGATGGACTGGCGCAGCGTCTGCCCGGCCTGGTTCTGATGAACGCCTATGGCGCTACTGAGACTTGTTCACCCGCCACCATCATGCCCCAGGGCCAGACCGACAGCCACCGCGACAGCGTGGGCTTGACCGTACCCTGCGGCGAGATTTGCATCATGGACGAGGCCGGGAACGAAATGCCACGCGGCGGCGTGGGCGAAATCTGGATTGCCGGGCCGATGGTGGTACCGGGCTACTGGCGCAATGAAGCGGCCACCGCCAGCGAATTCAAGGCTGGATTTTGGCGCTCAGGCGACATTGGCAGCATGGACACCCAAGGCTATGTACGTGTGCTGGACCGAAAAAAAGATGTGATCAACCGTGGCGGCTACAAGGTCTACTGCGCGCAGGTGGAGAACGTGCTGAGCGAACACCCCGGCGTGCTGGAAGTGGCACTGGTAGGTGTGCCCTGCGCGGTGCTGGGTGAACGGGTCCATGCATTTGTTTCGGTGGGCGGGATCAGTGAACACACCAACGCCCATGCGTTGCAGGCCTATTGCAGCCAGCGCATGGCCGACTACGCAGTACCCGAAACCTGGACCATCGACACCGAGCCCTTGCCGCGCAATCTGAATGGCAAGATCATCAAGCGCGAATTGCGCCAAACCCTGCACGCCGCCCTGATCTGAACGAGAGCCCCATGCCTAAACTGCGCGCCACCCAGCAAACCATTGTCTTTATCCTGTTTTTGGTGATGTTTAGCGGCTTTTTGCTGCTGTTGCCGGGTTTTGCACAGATCGATAATCTGCTAACGCTGCTGCAAAACGTGGCTATTTTGGGCATCCTGGGACTGGGCATGGCTGTGGTGGTGATTGGCCGGGGCATCGACATTTCCATGATTGCCGCATTGGCCGTGCCGTCGGGCTTTTTGTTGCAGTCGGTCACCAACGGCCAATCTATAGAAGCTGCCGCCTTGCAGGCTTTGGTCCTGACTCTGTTGTTTGGTCTGGTCAATGGCTGGCTGGTGGCATATGCCGAAGTGCCATCGCTGTTCACCACGCTGGCCTCAGGATTGTTTTTAGCGGGTCTTGGGCAAGCGGTCATTTTTCAGTTGGAAGTAGTTCAGTGGCCGCAAGCGCTTGACGCCATGGTCTGGATCGGGCGCGGCACCGTGGGCGGCATTCCCATGCCCGTGTTGATGTTTGGTCTGGCATGTGCACTTATGGCGCTGCTCTTACGCCGCCTGCGGGCGGGCGCCTTTATCTATGCCATTGGCGACAACCCGTTCACGGCGCGGGCCACAGGTTTGCCCACAAGGCCCATCATATTGTTGGAGTATTTACTGGCCGCGCTGATCGGCCTGTTTGCCGGATTGGTGATGGCTGCCTCCGTCAACAGCATGCCTACGCGGATTTACAACTCCACCATGGTGTATGACGTGGTGCTGGTGGTGGTGCTGGGCGGCATTGGCCTGTCCGGTGGGCGCGGCGGCGTGGTCAACGTGATCATTGGCACGCTGCTCATTGGCACCATGCTCAACGGTATGACCATTATGGACATTTCCTATTCAGTACAAAACATTATCAAGGGTCTGGTACTACTAGCCGCCATTTTGATTGATTCCGTCCTCAACCCGCGCAACGAAGAGACCGCGCAGCAAGGGGACATCTGAGCATGCCGCGCACCCGGCTTCCCCAGCGTGCAATTCACTTTTTCAACCTAGGAGACAACCATGCGACAAGCAAAAAACGTGATGAAGAATTGGGTCAAGGCCATCGCCGGCCTGGCCTTGGGCGCAGCCGTTGCGCTGCCAGCCTTTGCGCAAAGCAAAGGTTTGGACGAGCCGTTTCGCGAGGGCTACAAAAAGGCGCTTGCGGGAAAAACCGTGGCCTTTATTCCTGTGGCCTATGGCTTTGACCTGGCCATTGGCTGGCATCAAGGCCTCAAGAAAGAGCTCGAAGCCGCAGGCATGAAAGTGGTGGTGCGTGACCCCAACTGGAACACCAACGCCGGCGCCCAAGCCTTTACCGCCTTGATCGCTGAGAAGCCTGCTGTCATCGTGATCCACAACCCCGATGTACAGACCTACGCCAAGTTGATCGCCAAGGCTGAAGCCGAAGGTATTTACGTGGTGCAGATCAATATGCGGTCTTCGCAAGCCTCGACCGCCTTTGTCGGCGCTGACTGGGTGGATATTGGTGAACGTATGACAGAGGCCGTCGTCGAGTCTTGCAAAGGCAAGTCCAACAAGATTGCCATCGTGCAAGGTGCGCCCACTGCAGCAGCGAGTGCTTACACGCTCAAGGGTGTGGAAAACGTTCTTGCAAAACACCCTGACGTGAAGGTGGTGTCCAACCAGGCTGCTGACTGGGACGCCGCGAAGGCTAAGGCGTTGACGCAAACCGTGCTGAAGCAGAACCCGGATCTGTGCGGCATTGTTGGCTTTTGGGACGGCATGGACATCGGCACCGCTGCTGCAGTCAAAGAAGCCGGAATGACGGGCAAGGTGTTCTTAGCGACGTCTGGTGGTGGCGAGCAAAAGGGCGCGTGTGACCAAGTCAAGGCCGGTGCGTACAACCTGGACGTGAGCTATGACGTGCCCACTCAAGCCAGCAATATGGCGGCCATGATCAAGTGGCTGGTCCAAGGTGGCATGAAGCCCGGTGCGGCCAAGCAAAACATCTACACCACCTTGATTCCTATCACCAAGGACAACGCCTCGATCGAGGGGACATGCTGGAAGTTGCCTGCCAAGTCCTAAGACTTCAAAGCGTCCTTGTAGCGCTGTGAGCAATGGGGTGGCTGCAGCCGATGTGGCGGGTCACCCCTCATTTATGTAGTTCTCTGAAATGGTGCATCCCATGAGCGAAACCCTGACCCGACTGCGTTATCAGTACTGGCCGGATCACTGGCTTGGTGAAATCCTGTCCAAACGATGGACAGAGACCGCCATTCCCGTGATTTTGTTGGCGCTGGTGGTCATCGCCTCGGGCCAACTGGTGCCTGGTTTTTATACCCCCATCGTGCTGGCCGACACATTGCGCCAGGCCGGTGAAGTCGGCTTTATCGTGTTCGGGCTCGCACTGGTGATGATTGTGGGCGGAATTGACCTGTCCGTCGGGTCCATCTTTGCACTGACCAACTTTAGTGCCCTGGTGATGATGCACATCCTGAAGTGGCCGGTGCCGGTAGCGGTGTTTGGCACATTGGTGTGCGGCGGCCTGCTGGGTGCAGTCAACGGCGTGCTAATTGGCTATTTGCGCTTGAGGGCGTTCTTAACCACGCTCATCACCCTGATTATTTTCCGCTCGGTCTACGAGATCCTGAGCCTGCGCTATTCCACAGAGATTGCCGGTTATGTGCCCGAGTCCGAACTGTGGGACTTTTTGGGTAACGGCACTTGGCTTGGACTGCCCACGGTAGCTTGGGTATTTTTGGCAGCGGCCATTGGCGGCCACATGTTGCTGACGCGCCTGCGTCTGGGCTGGCACATTGTGGCCATTGGTGGCTCTCGCCGCTCAGCCTACAACAGCGGCATTGCCGTTAACCGCACAGTAGCACTGTGCTACGTGGCCAGCGGCATGTTGACGGGTGCAGGAGGCTGCTTTTTTGCATCTCGCCTGGCCACGGCTGGTGCCGACATTGGCGTAGGCATGGAAGTGCTGGTACTGACGGCCGCGGTGCTGGGTGGCATTAGCCTGGGCGGAGGGCGCGGCTCGGTGACCAAGGCGGTGGTGGGCACACTCATCGTGCTTTTGATCATCAACGGCTTAACCTCTTTGTCGGCGCCTGGCGGCATCACCCGTATGGTATTGGCGGGCATTTTGATTACGGCGGCAATCATTGACGTGCGCTGGCTCAAAAACCGCCACCGTATTCTGAGCAAGGTGTATGTCAGCCCCACCTACCACCGCTTAGGCATCTCCCCGGACTGCAGTGCCGAAGGCGGCGGGGTCTGGGCGGTTAACAACAAGTTGCGGGATGTGGAACTCATCGGCCTAGGCCGCATTGAAGGCCCAGAGGACGTGATTCTGGACCGCGACAACCATTTGTATGCAGGCTCGCGCCACGGAGACATCATCCGCTTTCTGGCCCCGGACTACCAGCAGATGGAGGTGTTTGCCCACATTGGAGGTACGCCGCTGGGCATGGCTTTTGACCGTGACTTCAACCTCAATGTCTGCGTGGGTGGCATGGGTTTGTACCGCGTCACCCCCGAGCGCAAAGTGCAGCGTGTGACGGATGAGACCAACCGCAGCTGGGCCTCAATCAATGACGACAGCCGGCTGCGCTTGGCAGATGACCTGGACATTGCCGACGACGGGCGCATCTTCTTTAGTGAAGCCACGGTGCGCTACGAAATGCACGAGTGGCCCGTGGACGGGCTGGAGGCGCGAGGTAATGGCCGCATCGTCTGCTTTGATCCACGCAACGGCACCACGCGTACCGTGTTACGCGGACTGCGCTTTCCCAACGGCATATGCATTGCCAGCGACCGCCAATCGATTTTGTTTGCCGAAACCTGGGGCTGCTGCATCAAGCGCTACTGGTTTGAGGGCGCGCGCGCCGGTCAGGTGGAAATGGTGCTGGACAACCTGCCGGGCTACCCCGACAACATCAACCTGGCTTCGGACGGCAACTATTGGCTGGCGCTCGTTGGCATGCGCGCCCCTGCCTACGACTTGGCCATGCGCATGCCCGGCTTTCGTAAGCGCATGGCGCAGCGCGTGGCGCTTGATGAGTGGCTGTTTCCCAACATCAACACGGGCTGCGTGCTGAAGTTCAACGAGCGCGGCGAGGTTCTGGAAACTCTGTGGGACCTGGGCGGGGAGAACCACCCCATGATCACTTCCATGCGCGAACACCAAGGCTATTTGTACCTCGGAGGTATCTCCAACAACCGCATCGGGCGATACAAGCTCACGGATGCAGACCCTGGGTTTTCCCAGTACGAACAGCGCTGGAGGACTTCTTGATGCCAAGCCCAATTCAACGGTGGTGGGACCGCCTGCTCGGTCGGGGCACAGCCGCAATTACCGTGCCGATCATGGACGGAGCAATCAAGCCTAACCGTGCGCTTGACGAGGCCACAGTCGTCTTAAACCTGGCTGGCATTGACGACATCGCGAGCGACGGCCAGCATCTATGGATCAGCGCCGGGACTGGGCTCTACCGCTTGGAGGGCCAGCAGGCGCTAGAAGTGCGCCGTTTTGACGCGCCCATTACCGCTTTGGCGGCCGACGGCCACGGCCATATCGCAGTGGCGCTGGGCGGACGCGAGCTCCACGTGCTTGACGCCATTGGCGCAACCTTGGCTCAGACACGCGCGCTGGCCGGGCGTGCCTTGCACTGTGCCAACGCGCTGGCCTTTGAGGGCCGTGACGGCCTGCTGGTGAGCGACGGTTCCGAGCAATATGGTCCCGACCAATGGTGCCACGACCTGATGCAACACGGTAAAACCGGTAAGGTGGGACGTTGGAATTGGCAGTTAGGCCAAAGCAAGCTCCTAGCCCATGGTCTGGCCTATGCCTTTGGCGTGCTAGCGGGCAGTGGCCTAGCGCGCTGGAGCGAGAGTTGGAAACACATGCTGGGCACTGTGGGCACCAATGGCGCCGCGCTGCCTGCGACGGTTGCCGAACTGCCGGGCTATCCCTCGCGCATGGCGCAGGCTGAGGGTGGCGGCTTTTGGCTGACGTGTTTTGTCTGCCGCACCCAGTTGGTCGAATTTGTGCTGCGCGAAGACGCTTACCGCAAGCGCATGATGCAAGAGGTGCACCCAAGCCAATGGGTGGCACCCGCCTTATCGTCAGGCAAGAGTTTTCTTGAACCCCTGCAAGGCGCGGGGGTCAAGACCATGGGCGTGCTCAAACCCTGGGCGCCGCCGCGCTCTTACGGCCTGGTCTTGCGCGTGGCCGAAGACGGGCGCGTGCTCTCTTCTCTGCACAGCCAGGTGGACGGCCAGCACCATGGCATTACTGCGGTGGCAGAACACGGTGGCGCCTTGTACCTGGTCTCCAAAGGCAGCGCGCGCCTGTTACGCGTGGAACTCAACCCCGCAGGAGATGTAGCATGAACGCCCCCCATACTGTGCCCGACGTGGTACTTGAACTCCGTGAGGCGACTAAGAAATACGGTGGCGTACCGGCCATCGAAAATGTCAACTTCACTCTGCGCCGAGGAGAAATTCACGCCTTGCTCGGCGAAAACGGTGCCGGCAAATCGACGCTGACCAAGGTCATGGCCGGTGTGGTGCCCTTGTCGTCGGGTCAGATCATCGTTGAA
>CAIWWN010000239.1 GCA_903916355.1 uncultured Burkholderiales bacterium
GACTGATCCCTATACATATCGAGACATGGTTAAAACAAGGTAATATACTGGACATTCATCCAGTATTCTGATGCTTGTGGAGCTAAAAGGATACCCCTTTTTTTTATACAGTACCACAAGTCCACCCCAGAAGCTGCGAACCGTCCGGTCCCTTCACGCCTTGTACCCAAAAGAAATCTCTGTCTCTATCAAGCAAATCAAAACAAGCAGGCATAAAAAAACCCGACACAAAATACATTGTGTCGGGGTAATTTTGGTAGGCGCGACTAGACTCGAACTAGCGACCCCCACCATGTCAAGGTGGTGCTCTAACCAGCTGAGCTACGCGCCTACAAATTCGATGCCGAATGATAACAGAGAAAACGCCAATTTCTGAACGCGGCTGAAGAAATCAGCCCGTCAAGCAAGGCATCAGCGGCGGCGCGCCGACCCCACCCCGAGCACATTCGCCACTTGCATCAACACGCGTTGCAGCAAGCCCGAGTCAGACACCTCCACCGTGAACGTCATCCAGGCCGTGCCTTTAATCGACTGGGTTTGAACACCAATCACATTCATTTTTTCTTTGGCAAAAACTTCAGAAATATCGCGCAGCAAGCCTTGCCGATCCTGGGCTTCGATCGCCACGTCCACCGGATACACCGAAGCGGCGCCCTGCTTGTGCTGACCCCAGCGCACTTCAATCACGCGACCGGGCTCACGGCGCACCAGCTCTTTGAAGTTGCTGCAATCTTGGCGGTGAATGCTCACGCCTTTGCCTCGCGTGACAAAGCCGCTGATGCCATCGGGCGGCGCGGGTTTGCAGCAACGCGACAGCTGCGTCAGCAGCGAGTCCATGCCCACCACCAACACGCTGGCCGCTTGGTTTTTGGCAGGTCCGCGCGACTTTTTCAGCAAGACGATTTCATCTGGCGTGAGCGCGGGCTCGGGCGGCTTGAGCAAGGTCTCGATGTTGCGCAAAGAATATTCGTCTTTGCCCACGACTTCAAACAAGCCTTCGGCGGATTTGAAGCCGAGCTGGATGGCCAAGTCGTCCAGCTTGATGGCCGTTTTGCCCTCTCGCTGCAGCAGCTTTTCAACCGCTTCGCGACCTTTGGTCACGTTCTCGTGCGCGATTTGCGCATTGAACCAGGCGCGCACCTTGGCTTTGGCCCGGGGACTGACCAAGTAACCCAATTCGGCATTCAGCCAGTCGCGTGAAGGCCCGCCTTCTTTGATAGCGTTGATCTCCACCGTTTGGCCGTTTTGCAGCACGGTATTGAGCGGCACCATCGCGCCGTCCACCCGAGCGCCCCGGCAACGATGGCCCAGATTGGTGTGCACGGTATAGGCAAAATCAATCGGCGTGGCGCCCTGGGCCAACTCCACAACCGCCGCGTCAGGGGTCAACACATAGATGCGATCGTCAAACAAGGCCTTGTCCTGCACCTGTTGCTGGGCGGAGCCTGAAATGTCCCGCTCCCAAGCCAGCAGTTGGCGCAAAACCGCGATCTTGGCGTCGTAGTCGCTGGTGGCACTGACGCCCGCATAGCCTTTCGCGCCCGCCTCTTTGTAAGCCCAATGCGCTGCCACGCCGCTTTCGGCATGGTCGTGCATGGTTTGGGTGCGAATCTGGATTTCAATCGGCAAGCCTGAGGCGTCGCGCACCACGGTGTGCAATGACTGATAGCCATTATTTTTCGGCTTGGCGATGTAGTCGTCGTACTCTTCATGCACTGGTGTGAAGCGTTCATGCACCCAGGCCAGGGTTTCGTAGCAACTGGCCACATCGGGCACGACCACGCGCAAAGCGCGGATGTCAAACACCCGGTCAAAGTCCAACGATTTGCCGCGCATTTTGCGCACGATGCTGTAGATGTGCTTGGGCCGACCCTGGACCGTGGCCGCAATCCCTTTGGCCACCAACTCGGTCTGCAAGTGCAGGCGCAACTGCTGCATCAATTCTTCACGCTCGGTGCGCTTGGCGTCCAGCAAAGAGGCTATGTGCTTGTAGGTTACCGGCTCCAAGAAACGAAACGCCAGATCTTCCATCTCCCACTTGATTTGCCAAATACCCAAGCGGTTAGCCAAGGGCGCAAACACCGTCAAGGACTCGCGCGCCAGGCTCTGCGGTACGGGCAACTTGCTGGCGGCGTAGTGACGCAGGGTTTGCAAACGCGAGGTCAAGCGCAGCATGACCACACGCAAATCGCGGCTGAAAGCGAGCAGCATTTTGCGCACGTTCTCAGTTTGCAGCTTGGGGTCGTCATTGAGTTGCGCCGAGTGATCGGCGGCGCGCGACAAACGCTGCACATGCACCAATTTGGTGGTTTCCACAGCCAACTGGGCAAAGTTCTCGCCAAAGGCCTTGGCAATCACGTCGTACGGTTTGTTCAAATGCTCACAGGCGTAGACCAGATAGCAGGCCGCCTGCATGGCGTCGGAACCACCAATGGTTCGTAAAATGGCGGCCACCGCGTCCGCATGGGCCAGCATGTTCTCCCCCGTGTCCAAGGTCTGGCTGGCCAACAAGGGCTCAGCAAACGCGCGGGCTCGCGCCAGATCATCGGTTTGCGCGGGCAAATCTTGGGCTGTGACGGTCAGCACCGTGGGCACCGCATCGCCGCGCATCACCGCCGTCGCTTGTCTGCGGTTGGGGGCGGGTTGTTGAGTTTCAGAAATTTTCATTCACAGCAGACCGGGGGCACCAGCTATCGGATTGAGGTTATGTTCGTTCAAGGTCTTAGCAAAAAATCGGCCACTGTATGGACTTGGCTTTCATGGATCAATGTAGGCGCATGCCCCACGCCGGCGAACTCCACCAAAGTCGCTTGGGGGCCACGGGTTTGCATGGCTTGCGCCGTTTCAAGGGTCAACAGGTCCGACTGCTGACCACGCAGCAACAAGATTTGCGCCTGGATCTGATCGTAAAGTTGCCACAACAGGGCTTGGCCGCCTTGCGCCGCCTCTTCAGTCATGGCGCGGATCGGTACGCCGATCGCAGGGTCGTAATGCAAGCTGAGGCTGCCATCGGATTGGCGCTTGACCATGGGGGCAGACAGCGCCAGCCAAGCCTCTGGCGTGTGCGGGCCAAAGCTTTGTGAAATGGCCCACATCGCATCTGCAGCTTCTTGCAGGCTGGCAAAGCGACCGGTTTGGCCCACATAAGTTTTCATCCGCTCAATCGCCACCCACGAGACGGCCGGGCCGACATCGTTCAAAACCAAACGTCGAATGGGGCAAGGTATGGGAAATTCAGCTTGACCCGCCACCACCATGCCAATCAAGCCGCCCATGCTGGTGCCCACCCAATCCAGGGTCTGCATTGGCGCTTGCGCGTGCAGCTGCGCCAACAAGGCCACCATGTCAGCGGCGTATTGCGGCACTTGATAGCCCTCTGGCTGGGCCAACCAATCGCTGAGGCCACGGCCCACCACGTCCGGGCAAATCACCCGCAGCGGATGACCGGCACGGGTTACCAAGGCTTGGGCCAGCACATCAAAATCGCGCCCTTGCCGTGTCAAGCCATGGACACACACCACCCCATGCGCCGCCAAGGGGTCGCCCCAGCAGGTGTAAGACATACGATGTACACCACGGGCATCAGGGCAATCAACAGAGGCAACGAGGGGCTGTGTCATAACGTAACAAGTGAATGCAAAACCCAAGTGTGCCCTCAAAAAGCGGTTTTAAGCGGGTGATAATGAACTTTTGCGCCGCCACACAAACTCACCCACTTGGAGAAGATTTCATGCTCAAAGGTAAAACAGCCCTCGTCACAGGTTCCACCAGCGGAATCGGTCTGGGCATTGCCAAAGCACTGGCCGAACAAGGCGCCAACATTGTGCTCAACGGCTTTGGCGACACGGCAGGCCCTCAGGCCGAGATCGCCGCCTTGGGTGTGAAAGTGGCTTACCACGGTGCAGACATGAGCAAAGTGGCTGAAATTGAAGCCATGATGAAGTTCGCCGCAGAGACCTTTGGCCAAGTGGACGTCTTGGTCAACAACGCCGGCATTCAGCACGTGGCCCCTATTCAAGACTTTCCGGTTGAAAAGTGGGATGCCATCATCGCCATCAACATGAGCAGCGCCTTCCATGCCACCCGCTTGGCCCTGCCCGCCATGCAAAAGAAAAACTGGGGTCGGATCATCAACGTCGCCTCGATCCACGGCCTGGTGGGCTCGGCCGACAAGTCCGCCTACGTGGCGGCCAAGCACGGCGTGGTGGGTTTGACCAAAGTCACCGCCCTGGAAAACGCGACCACGGGCGTGACCTGCAACGCCATTTGCCCCGGCTGGGTGCTGACCCCGCTGGTGCAAAAGCAAGTAGATGCCAAAGCGCTGGACATGGGCTTGTCCAACGAAGAAGCCAAAAATTTATTGCTCAAAGAAAAAGAGCCTTCCATGCAATTCACCACACCCGAAGAGTTGGGCGCGCTGGCCGTGTTCTTCTGCTCCAGCGCCGGTAACAACGTGCGCGGCGTGGCTTGGAACATGGACGGCGGCTGGACAGCCCAGTAAGCCTGCAGCCCACGGCACAACCCACCTCAACTGGTTTGAAACAACATGAACATCACTGATAAACGATTGGACAAAGTGGTGGTGGTCGACGACGACGCCCGCATCCGCGACCTGCTGCGCCGTTATCTGAACCAAGAAGGTTTTGATGTGCTGTTGGCCGAAGACAGCCGCGCGCTCAACCGCATTTTGCAAAGAGAAACCGTGGACCTGTTGGTGCTGGACTTGATGCTGCCGGGCGAAGACGGCCTGAGCATTTGCCGCCGCCTGCGCGCCGCCAACGACCGCACGCCCATCATCATGCTGACCGCCAAGGGTGAAGATGTGGACCGCATCATTGGCCTTGAGGTGGGTGCCGATGACTATTTGGCCAAGCCCTTCAACCCGCGCGAATTGCTGGCCCGCGTGAATGCCGTGCTGCGCCGCAGGCCCACGGCCGAGGTGCCGGGTGCGCCATCGGCGGACCACGAAGTCATCGAGTTCAGTGGTTTCAGTTTTGATTTGGGCGCGCGATCCTTGCGCAAGGGCGATCAGGACATTCCGTTGACTACCGGCGAATTCGCCATGCTCAAGGCCCTGGTGCGGCATCCACGCCAGCCCATGACGCGCGACAAACTGGCGCAACTGGCCCGCGGCCGCGAGTTTGAGCCCTTTGACCGCAGTCTGGACGTGCAAGTGTCGCGGCTGCGCAAACTCATTGAGGTGGACCCGGCCACACCACGCATCATCCAAACCGTGTGGGGTGTGGGCTACGTGTTCATCCCCGAAGGGAATGGCTGAAGAGTAAGGGCTCAAGAGTCATGGCTGATCCCCACGCTGAGCGCAAAACAGGCCTGAGCCTGTTCTGGCGCACCTTCGCCCTGCTCGCGTTGCTGATTTGTTGCAGCGCCTTGGCCTGGTTGCAATTGCTGCGCACGCAAGAATACGAGCCGCGCATGCTGCGCAATGCGCACCAGATCGCCTCGGTCGTGAACCTGACGCGAGCCGCCTTGATGCACACCGATGCCATTGCCCGAGTCTCCTTGCTCAAAACCTTGGCCGACGAAGAAGACGTCAACATCAGCACCCGTGAGCCCAATGACACTTTTGAGCCCTTTGGTCAAACCGGGCTCGAAATTGCCGTCGTGCACGAGTTGGTCAAGAGCCTGGGCAAGAACACCATCGTCGCCCGATCGGTCAACGGCAACACCGGTTTGTGGGTGGGCTTTGAGATCGAGCGTGACAGTTACTGGTTGCTGATGGACCCAGAGCGTTTGAACCCTTTGAGCGGCAGCACCTGGTTGGTTTGGATGTTGACCGCCACCGCCTTGTCTTTGTTGGGCGCCGCGGTGATTGCCCGTTTGATCAATCAGCCGCTGCGCCAACTCTCGTTTGCGGCGAGTCGGGTGCGTGAAGGTAATTTTCACGCTACACCGCTGGACGAAGACGTCCCCACCAATGAGATTCGCGCCGTCAACATTGGTTTTAACCGCATGGCTGAGCGATTGGCCAGCATTGAGCAAGAACGGGCCTTGATGTTGGCCGGCATCTCCCACGATTTGCGCACGCCTTTGGCGCGTTTGCGTCTGGAAACCGAACTCAGCGTTCACGACCTGCAGGCGCGTGATTACATGGCCGCGGACATAGAGCAGCTGGACTCGATCATCGACAAATTCCTGGATTACGCTCGCCCCGAAAACCTGAAGATGGAGCCGGTATTGTTGACCCAAGTGATCAGCAGCTGCATCGCACCTTTTTTGAATCGGGCTAATTTTGAAGTCAACATCGATGTGGCGGCCGACTTATTTGTGCAAGCCGAACAAGTGGAGCTCAGCCGTGTCCTGTCCAACCTGCTGGAAAATGCCCGCCGCTACGGCCAGTCCCCCAGTGATGGCAAGACCCGCGTGGATCTGGTGGCCAGGGTGCATGAGGGCTGGGTGCTGTTTCGGGTGCGTGACCACGGTCCTGGCGTGTCAGAGGAAACCTTGAAACACCTGACCCAACCTTTTTACCGCGGGGATACCGCACGCACCTCGGCCACGGGCGCGGGCTTGGGTCTGGCGATTGTGGAGCGCTCGGTACAGCGCATGGGCGGCACGTTCTCGGTGTTCAACAACACCAGCGGTGGCTTGATGGCGCTGATGAAGTTCAAACAAGTTCACATCCCCGCAGAGGGTTGAACCGGCGCTGTGGGCGTCACTGCGCCCTCACCTCAATCTTGTCGCATCAACAGCACCACCGCCCGCGCTTCCATGCTCTGGCCCTGGCCCACGGGCCCCAGCTTCTCTGCCGTCTTGGCTTTGACGTTGACCTGACCCACATCCACGGCCAAGGCCTTGGCGATGGCCGCGCACATGGCGCTGATGTATGGGGCCAGCTTGGGTGCTTGGGCAATCACCGTGCTGTCCAGGTTGCTCAACTCATAGCCCTGCGCACGCACCCGGCGCATCGCTTCGGCCAGCAACACCAAGGAATCCGCGCCTTTGAAAGTCGCATCCGTGTCCGGAAAATGCCGCCCAATGTCACCCAGTCCCGCCGCGCCCAAAAGCGCGTCAATAATGGCGTGCAACAACACGTCAGCATCCGAGTGACCCAGCAAACCCACTGAATGCGGGACCTGCACGCCACCCAAAATCAAGGGCCGACCCGGCACCAAGGCATGAACGTCCCAACCTTCACCAATGCGCATATTCATCATGTGTATCTCATTGCCTGAAGCAGGCCTAAAAAGGGTGAGCGAAGCGGAGTCATTCAATTTTTTCGGCTTTGCAGCAACGCGGTGGCCAAAGCAAAGTCAGGAGGGTAAGTCACTTTGAAGTTGTGCGCACTCCCGGGCACCAACAAGGGCAAGTGCCCGGCCATTTCCATGGCGCTGGCTTCGTCCGTGATGCCGACAAAGCCCGTGGCTTCAAACGGTGCCATCGCGGCCAACAAATCCCCCAAGCGGAACATTTGCGGTGTTTGGGCCAGCCATTTGTCCGCACGGTCCACGGTGGCAAGCACGCGGCCATGTGCTGCAGCTTTCAAGGTATCAGGCACCGGCAAGGCCAACAGCCCACCCACAGGGTCTGCCATGCAGCGGTCGATCAAGTCATTGACCATGGCCGGCGTCACCAAGCAGCGCGCAGCGTCGTGCACCAACACCCAGTCGTGGTCTTGCACACCTTGCGCACGCATGGCCAGGAGTCCGTTGAACACGCTGTGTGCCCGACTGGCACCGCCGCAAGCGCTGCGCTCAAAACGCGCTGGCCACGTTGGGGCTTCAGGCCATTCAAAGTCATTGCCTGGCGATTCCACCACCCACCCTTGGCGAATACGCGCCACGCCGGCCAGGGATTGCAGGGTGTGCATGACCATGGCTTGCCCCGCAATGGCCTGAAATTGCTTGGGCTGAAACTGCTTGTCTTGGGGCGTTCCAGCGCGGCTGCCCACCCCTGCGCAAGGCACCAAGGCGTAACAAAATGAGGGGGATGCGCGGTCGCTTTCAGGCTGTGTCATACGCTCATTCTAAAATCACCGGAACAATTTAAATTATCGACACCCCCCCGGCACCCTGCCAGGGGGTATTTGTTTTGGCGCTGTACATGACTCTCCCGACCCTGATCACTGGTAAACGTTTCACCCTGCCCCGCCCTGTGGGCTCGGCGGACGCGGTGTTGTTGGCCCAATTGGCCTTGCGCGACAAAGCGCAGGGACGGCTCACGGCCATCGTGACGGCCGACGCCAGCGATGCGCAACGTTTGATTGAAGAAATCCAATTTTTTGCGCCCGAACTGCGTCTGGCCATCTTCCCCGACTGGGAAACCCTGCCTTACGACACGTTCTCGCCGCATCAGGACTTGATCAGTGAACGCCTGGCCACGTTGTGGCGCATCAGCCAGCGCGACAAGGCCCAAGGCGCCGACGTGGTGCTGGTGCCGGCGACCACGGCGCTGTACCGTTTGGCGCCGCCCGCATTTTTGGCGGGTTACACCTTTGAATTCAAAGTCAAACAAAAACTCGACGAAGCCAAACTCAAGGCCCAGCTGACGCTGGCCGGTTACAGCCATGTGTCGCAGGTGGTCAGCCCCGGTGAGTACGCGGTGCGCGGCGGCTTGATCGACCTGTTCCCCATGGGTTCGCTGGTGCCGTTCCGGGTGGATTTGTTTGACGACGAGATCGACTCCATCCGCACCTTTGACCCCGACAGCCAGCGCAGCCTGTACCCGGTGCCTGAAGTGCGCTTGCTGCCTGGGCGCGAGTTTCCGATGGACGAAGCGGCTCGGGCCAAGTTTCGCAACCGTTGGCGCGAGCTGCTGGACGGGGATCCGACCAAGAGCCGGATTTACAAAGACATCGGCAACGGCGTGGCGACGGCGGGTATTGAGTACTACCTGCCGCTGTTTTTTGAAGACACCGCCACGGTGTTTGACTACCTGGGCCCAGACGCCACGGTGGTCTTGCACGGCGACCTGGAACCTGCCTTTCAGCGCTTTTGGCAAGACACCAAAGACCGGTACCGCTTGGTGCAAGGAGACCCCGAGCGCCCCGCCCTGCCGCCTGAGGCCTTGTTTTTAAACGCCGAGCAGTTTTACGGCCAAGCCAATGCGCACGCGCAACTGGCCCTGCGGCCGAACACCGAGGATGTGGCCGACAACGCCTTGGCGCAAAAGCTGCCCGAACTCACCGTGGTGCGCGGTGCAGAAGACCCTTTGAGCCGCTTGCAGCAGCACATCCAGCACAGCCCTCACAGGGTGCTGATTCTGGCCGAGAGCGCGGGCAGACGCGAAAGCTTGCTCGACTTTCTGCGCAGCAGTGGCGTGAGCCCGCCGTCATTTGATTCTTTGGCTGAATTTTTGGCCAGCGATGAACGCCTGGGCTTGGCCATTGCCGCCTTGAATTCGGGCTTCAGCTGGTTTGAACAAGGCATTGACCTGGTCACCGAAACCGAACTTTTTGCCGCCGGCCCCACCACCCGCCGCCGCAAAAAGCAGGAACAAGTCAGCGATGTGGAAGCGCTGATCAAAGATTTGTCCGAGCTCAACGTGGGCGACCCGGTGGTGCACAGCCAGCACGGCATTGGCCGCTATCGCGGCCTGATCAACATGGACCTGGGCGAGAAGAACGCCGATGGCACGCCGGCCGCACAAGAATTCTTGCACCTGGAGTACGCCGACAAAGCCACACTGTATGTGCCAGTGAGCCAGTTGCAGCTGATCAGCCGCTACACCGGCGTGAGCGCCGACGAGGCGCCGCTGCACAAGCTGGGCTCCGGTCAGTGGGACAAAGCCAAACGTCGCGCCGCCGAGCAGGTGCGCGATTCGGCCGCCGAGTTGCTCAACATTTACGCCCGCCGCGCTGCGCGCGAAGGCCACGCCTTCCGATACAGCCCGCAAGACTACGAAACCTTTGCCAACGACTTTGGTTTTGAAGAAACCGCCGACCAAAACGCCGCCATCCATGCGGTGATTCAAGACATGATCAGCCCGCGTCCGATGGACCGCTTGATTTGCGGCGACGTGGGCTTTGGCAAAACCGAGGTCGCGCTGCGCGCCGCTTTTGTCGCGGTCACGGGCGGCAAACAAGTCGCCATTTTGGCGCCCACCACGCTGTTGGCCGAGCAGCATTACCAAACGCTGAAGGACCGTTTTGCCAAGTGGCCGGTCAAGGTGGCCGAGATCTCGCGCTTTCGCTCCGGCAAAGAAGTCACCGCCGCGCTCAAAGGCATTGCCGACGGCACGGTGGACATCGTGGTCGGCACGCACAAGCTGCTGAGCGCCTCCACCAAATTCCATGATCTGGGCTTGCTCATCATTGACGAAGAGCACCGCTTTGGCGTGCGCCACAAAGAGGCCATGAAAGCGCTGCGCGCCGAGGTCGATGTACTCACGCTCACCGCCACGCCGATCCCGCGCACCTTGGGCATGGCGCTGGAAGGACTGCGCGATTTGAGCGTGATCGCCACGGCGCCGCAGCGGCGCTTGGCCATCAAGACTTTTGTGCGCAACGAGGGCACGGGCGTGATCCGCGAAGCCGTGCTGCGCGAACTCAAACGCGGCGGTCAGGTTTACTTTTTGCACAACGAAGTCGAGACGATTGAAAACCGCCGGCAAAAGCTGGAAGAAATCCTGCCTGAAGCCCGCATCGCCGTGGCCCATGGCCAGATGCCCGAGCGCGAGCTGGAGCGCGTGATGCGCGATTTTGTGGCGCAGCGCTACAACATTTTGCTGTGCTCGACCATCATCGAGACCGGCATCGACGTGCCCACGGCCAACACCATTGTGATGAGTCGCGCCGACAAGTTCGGCCTGGCGCAGTTGCATCAACTGCGTGGCCGCGTGGGCCGATCCCACCACCAAGCCTATGCCTATTTGATGGTGCCCGAGATCCAGGGCCTGACCAAACAAGCCGCACAGCGGCTGGACGCGATCCAGCAAATGGAAGAGTTGGGCAGTGGCTTTTATCTGGCCATGCACGATTTGGAAATTCGCGGTGCAGGCGAAGTGCTGGGCGAGAACCAAAGCGGCAACATGCTGGAAGTGGGCTTTCAGCTGTACAACGAAATGCTGTCTGAAGCCGTGCGCTGCCTCAAGTTGGGCCAAGAGCCGGACTTGCTCAGCCCGCTGTCGGTCACCACCGACATCAACCTGCACGCCCCGGCCCTGCTGCCCAACGACTACTGCGGCGATGTGCACCTGCGCCTGTCGTTCTACAAGAAACTGGCCACCGCCAAAACGCCCGACCAGATCGACGCGCTGCTCGAAGAAATCGTGGACCGCTTTGGCAAACTGCCCGCGCCCGCGCAAACCCTGATCGATGTGCACCGCCTGCGGGTGCTGACCCAGCCCTACGGCGTGATCAAGGTCGATGCCTCGCCAAGCCTGATTCAGATCACCTTCAAGCCCAATCCGCCCGTGGACCCGATGGGCATCATCCACCTGATCCAGAAAAACAAACACATCAAGCTGGCCGGCAACGACAAGCTGCGCATTGAGCGCGAACTGCCTGACCCCAAAATGCGGGCCCAGATGGTGCGGGATGTGTTGCGGAGTTTGGGTCAGCCGAAAGTGGAGACAGTCGCAGCTTGAACCGGCTCAATGCCGCAGACCTGCGCCCAATCACTCCAACTTGGCCCCAGACGCTTGCACAGCGTCTTTCCAACGGACCAGTTCGGCGTCTATGTGGCGACCAAACGCCTCAGGGCTGGTGCCGACCACGTCGTAGCCATACTCTGTCAACTGAGCCGCGACCTTGGGGTCTCGTACCGTTTTGTTGAGGGCCTGACTGAGCTTAGCAACAATCTCGGGCGGGGTGCCAGCCGGCGCCAAAACGCCGTACCAACCATTGACCACAAAGGACGGCACACCGGATTCTTTGACGGTGGGCACATCCGGCAGCAGGGGTGAGCGTTTGTCGCCAGTGACAGCAATAGCCTTGAGCTTTCCGGCCTTGACCTGAACCAGTGAGGTGGAGATGCTGTCAAACATCATGGACACCTCACCCCCCAGCATCGCCACCACTGCAGGGCCACTGCCCTTGTAGGGAATGTGCAGCATCTTGACGCCCGTGGCCGTTTTGAAAATTTCACCGGCCAGGTGGCTGGTGTTGCCGTTGCCCGCTGATGCAAACGTGAGTTTGTCGGGGTTGGCGCGGCCGTAAGCGATGAGTTCGGGCACGGAGTTGAAAGGCGTCGACAAAGGCGACGCCAACAGCAGGGGCAAGGTGGCCAACATGGACACCGGCGCAAAATCTTTGCGCGCGTCATAAGGCAGTTTGGTGTACAGGCTCGAATTGATGGCGTGGGCCGCCAACACCATCAAGATGGTGTAGCCATCGGGCTTGGCCCGCGCCAACATGCCGGTGGCAATGGTGCCGCCCGCGCCCGCTTTGTAGTCCAACACCACGGGTTGGCCCAGCTCCTTTTGCAACATGGCCAACATGGGCCGCGCCAGCATGTCAGCACTGCCGCCCGGTGGATAGGGGATCAACATCGTGATGGGCTGACTGGGGAATGTCTGCGCTGAGGCCACAGCGGCGGCACACAGGGCCATGGCCCCGAGCGTCAGGCGCCAAGATGTGCAAAGCAGCGTGGGTTTGAGGTGGAATTTCCGCGCGGTGGGGTGCATGGCGTGTCTCCTTTTTCTCATCATAGACTCTGGCATCGCCTAAACTACATCCCAGTGTCTCTGAGGTGCGCCTGCAGGGGTCGGGCTCATCGCATCCTTTACTCATCCAAATTCTTTCATGACCGCTACCGAACATTCGCCAGGCCTGGTGGTCCAAGGCTTGACTGCCCCCCTGCATCTGAAGGATTTCAAACTCATCGCGTTTGACATGGACTCCACGCTGATCAGCATCGAGTGCGTGGACGAGATTGCCGATGCTGTAGGCCGCAAGGCAGAAGTGGCCGCCATCACCGAAGCGGCCATGCGCGGTGAGATCACCGACTTCAAAGACAGCCTGCGCCGCCGCTTGGCGTTGCTCAAGGGCGTGACGCTGGCCGACATGGAAAGCGTCTACACCGAGCGTCTGCGCATCAACCCCGGCGCAGCCGAGTTGATCGCCGCTTGCCAAAAGGTGGGCATGAAGGTGTTGCTGGTGTCGGGCGGTTTCACCTTTTTTGCCGACCGCGTCAAGGCGCGCCTCAACATCGATTTTGCCCGTTCCAACCAACTGGAAATCGTCGACGGCGAACTCACAGGCGGCCTGATGATGCAAAGCTGGGGCGATATTTGCGACGGCTTTGAGAAACGCCGCACCTTGCTGGAAGTGGCCTCTCTCCTGGGCATTGCGCCGCATGAGTGCATCGCCATGGGCGACGGCGCCAACGACCTGCCGATGATGAGCGCGGCCGGTTTATCAGTGGCCTACCACGCCAAGCCCAAGGTGCGTGAACAGGCCATGGTGGCCATCAACCAAGGCGGCTTGGACAGATTACTTGAAGTCGTCAGACCCTGATCGCATCGCTTGCAGGCAAGCTCCAAAAAATCAGCGACGCAGGGGCTTGAGCAAGTCGCTCAGCCCGTTGTGATCGATCTCTTGCATCAACTGCAACAACCGACCCACCTCCCCTTTGGGGAAACCTTCTCGCGCAAACCAGTTCAGGTAGTTGCCGGGCAGGTCAGCAATCAGCACGCCTTTGTGTTTGCCAAAGGGCATGGGCATCGTCACCAGGGTGAGCAGGTCTTCGGGTTTCATGCCTGGGCCTGACTCGGGGTTTGGCCGCTCAGCCAGTCGCGCACGATGGCGTGAAAAGCCTCGGGCCGAGAAATCATCACCCAATGGCCGCAGGGCAAGCCTTGCACCGCGTTGCCTGGCGTGGCGGCGATCTGTTCCCGCCAGCGGGTGGAATGGAACATGAAGGGTTTACGTTCACCGTAGACAAACAGCAAGGGCATGGGCAATTGCACTTGTTGCGCGGTCTTGAAACCACCGGCCGAGCCGAACCATTGCATGGCGTAGGGGTAGTTCATTTTGTAGCTGATGCTGGCGGCGGCGGTGGGGCAACCCAGCCAGCGCGCCATGGCGCGGGTCATGCGCGTGCCCCATGTGGGGCTCACATGGCAACCGATTTGCCAAGCCACAGCCAACCACACCTGGTAGGCCAAGACCGAGAATTTTTCACGTGCACCCCATGCGCGCTGTAAAGCCCTGGAATTGTGGTCGCCCACATCCACCGCCACCACACGGGCAACAAGCTCCGGGTGGCGCATGGCAAATTCATAGCCAAAGATGCAACCCCAGTCGTGCAGCATCAGGGTCACCGGGCGGTTGGGACTGACGCGTTCGGCCACTTCGCGCAACAACGCGCACATGGCGTCCAGGCTGATGGCCTGGGGGCCGCTTTCAAAACCGGGCAGGGTCAGGCGGGCGCAGGTGGCGCGGTCCTGCAGTGCAGCCACACTGCCGTCCCACAAAGCGCGCGTGTCAGGCCAGCCGTGCAGCATGAGAATGACTTCATCGCCCTGCCCTTGCAGCCGGACGGGAGTCCCTTGGATATCGATACAGCGTTCGGTGGTCATGCGGTGGATTTTGTAGGAGCCTGCCTGCAGGCGAATTGTGGGTTTATCAGAAGTCCATCGCGAGCAGGCTCGCTCCTACAAAGAGATTACAAGGCTTTGGCCAAACGAGCTATGCCATCCAGAATTTTGTCTTCTGCGGCGGTGGCAAAGCTCAGACGGAAAGTGGCGTGATCGGGGTTCGCGCAAAAGAACGGTGCCCCCGGTACAAAGGCCACACCTTGCTCAATGGCGCGTTTGGCAAACACATTACCGTCGGACACCTTGCCGCCCGCCCCCGTCAAACGCGCCCAGACAAACAAGCCGCCTTGGGGTTGCACAAATTCAACTGCATCCCCCAGCGCTTGGCGCAAGGCATCGCCCATAGTGCGCGCGCGTTGCGCGTAGACGGAGCGAACCTTGGCCAGCGTCGCGGGCATGCGCCCGGCTTTCAGGTATTGCGCGGCGGTGGCCTGGGCAAAAGTGCTGGTGTGCGCATCGCTGAACTGTTTGCACATGGTGGCGCGGGACAGCAAGGCCTCGGGCGCCACCATCCAGCCCACACGCAAGCCGGGCGACAAGACCTTAGACAGCGAGCCGCAATGCACCAACAGCTCGCGGCTGCCAGGCACTGATGGGCTCATGGCCAGCAGGCTGGGCGGTGGTGCCTCGCCAAAATACAAATCGCCATAAGGGTCGTCTTCCACGATCAAGGTCTGGTGTTTGACGGCCATCTCCAGCACCTGGCGGCGGCGCTCCGCGCTAAGCAAAGCGCCGCTGGGATTGCCAAAGGTCGGGATCAAATACACGAACTTGGGCTTGTGCTCGGCGATCAGTTTTTCCAGCTCATCGGTTTTCACACCGTGGCCGTCCACCGGCGCGCTGATGAGTTCGACGCCATACAAGCGAAAACATTGAATGGTGGCCAAAAACGTCGGGCCTTCCACAATCACTTTGTCGCCCGGGCTGATCATGATTTTACCAATGAGGTCCAACGCCTGCTGGCTACCGGTGGTGACTATCAATTGTTCGGCCGTGACCTCGTGGGCGCCCTTTTGCGCCATGAAGTGGGCCAGTTGTTCGCGCAAGGGGTTAAAGCCTTCGGTCGCGCCGTATTGCAGGGCTGCGCCGGGGTCTTGGTCCAAAGCGGCGTTGCTGGCTTCGCGAATGCCTTGCACGTCAAACATGGCGCTGTCTGGAAAGCCTCCGGCAAAGCTGATGATGCCGGGCTTGCCCAGGAGTTTGAAAAGCTCCCGAATGGCAGAGGTTTCTACATTGTTCAGGCGGTCGGCGAACTGCAAGGTCATGGTGTATCTTTCATAGGATCTTGGCCGCTATTTTGCCTACTTTTGGACACATGATGAAACCGCAGCAAATTGAATCTTTTTTCGCCACACTCCAAGCCGCCAACCCCATGCCCAACACCGAGTTGGCGTACACCAGCGTGTTCGAGTTGCTGGCGGCGGTCTTGCTGTCAGCCCAGGCCACCGACGTGGGGGTGAACAAGGCCACGCGCAAATTGTTTCCTGTGGCCGGCACACCGCAGAAAATTCTGGACCTGGGCTTAGAGGGCCTGGAGCGCTACATCCAGACCATTGGCCTGTACCACAGCAAAGCCAAACACCTGCTGCAGACATGCCGCATTTTGGTGGAGCAACATGGTGGTCACGTGCCGCGCACCCGCGAGGCGCTCGAAGCATTGCCCGGCGTGGGCCGCAAAACCGCGAATGTGGTGCTCAACGTGGCTTTTGGCGAGCCCACCATGGCGGTGGACACCCACTTGTTTCGCCTGGGCAACCGCACCGGCCTGGCCCCAGGCAAAACGCCATACGAAGTTGAAATGAAGTTGCTCCAACGCATTCCGGCCCAATACATGGTGGATGCGCACCACTGGCTGATCTTGCATGGGCGCTATGTGTGCCAAGCACGCAAACCGCTGTGCTACCAATGTGGTGTGTCTGCCTTTTGCGGCTTCAAAGACAAGACGACCACCCCTTGAAGAACTTTCACCCGTCGATTCAGTACCGCTCTGTGCGGCCGCCCAAAGACTGCAAAACCCCCAGCCACAAGGCTGATCGTTCGGCATAGGGCTCGGGGTCCTGCACGCCACTGGCCTGGGCATACACCGCCGTTTGCACCATGACGATGCCGGTGGCCGGTTGCACAAACACCGCCTGACCGTGCACACCTTGAAAAGCAAAGCTGCGTTCCTTCAAAGGATGCAACCAAAACTGGTAGCCATAGCCGAAATACGGCGTGGCTTTGTAAGGCGCAAAGGCAGCCGGTTGCTTGGCGATGTCGGTTGCTTCACGCAGGTACTCGGCCGAGATGATTTGCCGATCCCCGACTTTGCCGTCCTTGGCCATCAACAAGCCCAGTCGGCCCCAATCTCGCAAGGTGGCGTTAAAGCAAAAATAAGCGCCCGCTTGGCGGTCACGCCCATGGCACCAAAAGGCGTCGCTCTCCGCGCCCAGCGGCTTCCACAACCACTCGGTGGTCAAATCGGCCATATTGCGTCCGGTGGCGCCCGTCAACACGCGCCCGAGCACATCGGTTTCGGCGCTGGCGTAAACTAACTTTTCGCCGGGCGGGCTATGCCGGTCCGAGAACGAACGCAACACACTGACCGTGGAAGGCGTGCCTGTGGCAAAACTGTAAGACAGCTTGGACACATCGTCTTGCCCGTCATAGCGCTCAGTGAAGGTGATGCCCGAGCTCATGCGCAGCAGGTGGCGAATGGACGTCGCGCCATAGGCGCTGCCCGCCAGGTCTTTGGCGTATTGACCCGCGGGGTCATCCAAGGAGGCAATCACACCTTTTTCCAAGGCCACACCGATCAGCATCGAGGTCACGCTTTTGGCCATGGAAAAAGACAAGAAACGCGCCTCTTCGGTGCGGCCATAGCGGTACCGCTCGGCCACAATTTCGCCATCTTTGAGAATCAGCAATCCCGTGATCCGGCGTCGCTCAAGGTACTCGTCAACCGAGTAAGCGAGGTTGCGATAGCGGTATTTGAGGTCCGGCGGATTCACGGCCTTGGGCAGTGGACTCACCGTGTCGCCTCGTTGGACAAATTGGCCCAAGACACCGGGAACTTTGTCCAGTGCAGACCAAGAACCCACCCGGTTGGTCATGGCAGACCAACGCGCACCGAGGGGGTAACCGGCCGATTTGCCCAGCACATCTTCATCGGGCTCGGCGGCGCAAGGACCGCACATGCCCAGCCAACCTGTCACCAAGCAAAATACCAATACCAAAGTATTGTTTTTCAACTGCATTTCCATCTCCTGATGAGGAGTCATCATGGCACGGCCCGCCCTTTGTGAACAGGTAAAATAATACCCCGACCGCCTTGAAGAGTGCGGTCCACTCTCCGCACGGAGAATGCACCGTTCAACCACCCCCTCCCCTGATGTGATCGGCCCCCAGAAGCGCGTGCCAGCCCTGCTCAGCACCCACTTCGCTTGAATGTATGACGCGAGCCGCAACCCGAGCCCCTTTGAACAGTTCCCGACTGATTCGTTTTCTCACTGAAAACGAGATGATGGGTGCTGCCCCATCGTCTGGGGAAGATGTGGGTCACCGTTTAGGCGACTGGCTCAACTTCAGGCAAGCCATTGCCCTGCACAGCCTGCTGGGCATCGCGCCGGCGCCGCTGTCGGCCCCTGTGCGCCGAGCCGCTTTGATGAGCGGTGAAGACCTGAGCGAGCATGTGCACAAAGTGCGCGCCGCCTTGGAGCAATCCATTGTGCAAGGCGCAGCGCAGGGCTCCGGTTTGTCGCGCATCGACATGCCTCGGGCCGAACTGGACGAGCCGATTGATCCCAAAACCGCTTTCGAGCCCTACCGCCGCTTCATTGCCGCCCACCAGCGCCAAATGGAGGCGGTGATCAGCACCTTGCGTCAGCAGGTGCGCGGTCAAGTCAGCAAACTGCCGGGCTTGCACGCCTTGGCCGCGCTGGACGCGCAGTTCGAAAGCGTCCTGAATGACCGCGAAGCGCTGTTGCTGGGCAAAGTGGCCAAGCTGCTGGAAAAGCGCTTTAGCCAAGCTCTGAAGCAACACCTCAAAAAACAAACCGAAGCGCAGGCCAGCGATCAGCCGGCCCCTGCATTGAACACCACCGTTTGGCTCACACCGCTGCGCCATGAGCTGCGCACCGCTTTGCTGGCTGAACTCGATACCCGGCTGCAACCCACCTGGGGTTTGCTTGAAGCCTTCAACACCGAAAACTCACCATGAAACGCTATTCCTTTCACATCGCCTTTGGGCTGGGCGCACTGGCCGTCCTCTGGGTCGCCGCCGCAGTGGCGAGCTCGCACTTGTTGGTGCTGTTCATGTGCGCGGTGATTGGCACGGTGTACGTGATCGGCGCGCGTGAACTGCAGCAGTACCGCAAAGCCACCGAGGCTTTGAACCAGGCCTTGAGCGACATTCCGCACAACCTGCAGAACCTGAACGACTGGTTGGTGCACCTGCCCGCATCGCTGCACAGCCCGGTGCGTTTGCGTGTGGAAGGCGAACGCGTAGCCCTGCCCGGCCCGGCGCTGACGCCGTACCTGGTGGGCCTGCTCGTCATGCTGGGCATGCTCGGTACTTTCTTGGGCATGGTGGTCACACTCAACGGCGCGGTGTTTGCGCTGGAGGGCAGCAACAACATCGCCGGCATTCGCGCTGCGTTTTCTGAACCCATCAAAGGCTTGGGCTTGGCCTTTGGCACCTCGGTGGCCGGCGTGGCCACCTCGGCCATGCTGGGCTTGATGAGCAGCTTGGCGCGCCGTGAACGGGCGCAGGCCAGCCAGACCCTGGACACCCACATGGCCGGCCAACTGCACGGTTTTTCGCTGGCGCACCAGCGGCAAGAAACCTACAAAGCGCTGCAACAGCAAACCCTGGTGTTGCCGCAAATGATGCGCCAGCTGCAAGACACCCTGCAGGCCATGATGGCGCAAATGGAGCGCACCAGCCAACAAGTCAACGAGCGCCTGCTGGCCAACCAACACAGCTTTCACCAAGAAACGCAGGTCGCCTACACCGGCCTGGCCCAATCGGTGGAAAGCTCGCTGCGCACCAGCCTGAGCCAAAGCATGCAACTGGCCAGCGACGGCATCCGCCCCGTGGTGCAAGCCACCATGGCGCAACTGGCCGAGCAAGCGCAAAGCGTGAACGAGCGCGTGGCCCAAAGCCACAGCCAAGCCCTGGCGCAACTCGAAGAGGCCAACACCGGCATGGTGCAACGCGTGGGCGAGACCTTGGACGCCTTCAGCCAAACCTTCCATCAGCGCAGCGAAACCCTGGTCGCCACGCTCGGCAACGCCTACACCTTGCAACACAGCCAGCAAAGCAGCGCCGAGCAGCAACGCCTGGATGCCTGGACCTCCTCGCTGGACCGCATGGCCCAAACTTTGGGTGCACAGTGGCAAGCCTCTGGAACGCAGACGCTGGCCCAGCAACAAGCCATTTGCGACGCGCTGGCGCAGACCGCGCAAGACATCAGCCGACACACGCAAACCCAGGCCAGTCAAACCTTGGCCGAGATCACCCGCCTGCTGGCCAGCAGCGAAGAACTGGTGCGCACGCGCATCGCGTCTGAAGCCGACTGGGCCACGGAGCACAGCGAGCGTGCACAGGCACTCACCAGCGTGCTGCGCGCCGAACTCTCGGCCTTGCGTGACGCCGAAGACACGCGCGGCCAAGCGGCGGTGGCGCGCCTGGCCGAACTGCAAGCCACGGTGACCGCCCACCTGACCACCTTGGGCACGGCGCTGGAAGCGCCCATCACCCGCTTGATCGAAACCGCCTCCGAAGCGCCCAAGGCCGCCGCCGAAGTCATTGGCCAGTTGCGCCAAGAAATCTCGGTCAGCGTGGCGCGCGACAACGCGCTGCTGGACGAGCGCACCCGCATCATGGCCACGCTGAGCGAATTGCTCGACGCGATCAACCATGCGTCGACCGAGCAGCGCGGCGTGATCGACACGCTGGTGGCCTCATCCACCACAACCTTGAACCAGGCCAGCAGCCAGTTCATCGAGCATGTGAGCAGCGAGTCCAGCAAGCTGGGCGAGATTGCGGCCCAAGTCACCGCCAGCGCGGTGGACGTGGCCAGCCTGGGCGAGACCTTTGGCTTTGCGGTGCAAACCTTTGCGCAAACCAATGACAAGCTCATGGCCCAGTTGCAAAGCATAGAAGCGGCCATGAACAAGTCCATGACCCGCAGCGACGAACAACTGGCGTATTACGTGGCGCAGGCTCGCGAGATCATTGACCTGAGCATCACCTCGCAAAAAGACGTGCTGGAAGCGCTGCAGAAAAAAGCCGTGAAAGAGGCCGCTTGATGCTGGAGCACGACGTCGACGTCGAGTCCAGCTCGCCGACCTGGATCGCTTTTGCCGATCTGATGACCGGCCTGCTCGGCGCTTTTGTGCTGCTGCTGGTGGGCGTCATGGCCACGCAACTGGAGATGGCGTCCACCCTCGAAGCCGAAGTGCAAAAGCGCCAGATCGAAGAGCAGCGCCGCATGACGCTGGAAAAAGCGCTGGCCATTCCCTTGGCCAGTGGCCGCATCACATTGAACAATGGACGCATTGGCATCAGCGGCAAACTGCTGTTTGAGTTGAACTCCGACCAGCTCCAACCCGAAGGCCGCCAACTGCTCAAAAGCCTGGTGCTGCCCCTGCGCAGTTACCTGAAGACGCGTGACGAAATCTTGATGGTCAGCGGCTTTACCGACGACCGCTCCATGCGCGACGGCAAGCGCAAGTTCGAAGACAACTGGGAGCTCTCGGCCCAGCGCGCCCTCACCGTGACGCGCACCTTGATTGAAGAAGGCATGCCATCGTCCATGCTGTTTGCCGCCGCCTTTGGGCAAGAGCAACCGCTCACCCCCAACAGTGACGAAAAAGCCCGCGCACAAAACCGCCGGGTTGAAATGGCGCCGGTCCCCAAGGCCCGCAACGCGGCCAATGCAAGCTCTGTCGCCAAACCATGACCCTGGCCGCAGCCACCCCCTTGCCCAACGCCACCGGCAGCGCGCCCGGACTGGACGCGTTGCGCCATGCGGGTGCCGCTCACTTTGACGCGGTCGGCTGGCATTACATCGAAGTGTTGGCCGAAAGAATCAATGCACAAAAAGGTGCCGCGCAGGGCTTGTTGCAAAGCAAGTTAGAAACAGCCTTGGGAAAACTGCATGCACGCATGGCCGTGGCCAGCCACTTGATACAGGCGCCTGCGCCCTTATCAGCACCCGCACCAGCCCACGCTTCGCCCCTGGCCCAGTTGCTGCAAGAGCTGGCGTCACCGGTGTCCCCTGCCCCATCCATGGCCAGGGCCAGTACCTGGCGCAGCGAAAGCCCACGTGTACAGCAGTTTCGCAAAACCCTGTCCAAGCTCAGCGTGCAAAAGCAGGTCTCCCATGCCATCGCGCAAGCACCGCAAAACGCGGGGCCGATCAACTCCCACATGCTGGTGTTGCGCTCCCTGGGCTTGATGCGCGAACTCTCGCCCGACTACCTGAACCGGTTCATGGCCTATGTGGACACCTTGCTCTGCCTGGAAGAAGCCGGCAAGGCCAAGCCCTTGGCAAAGAAATCGGCGGCCACTTCCAGGTCAAAGAAATAAGCAGCGTTTCAACGCCACCCCTCTGTGTTGTCATTGATTGTGGCCGGACAGGCTACTTTTGTACTCGTTGGTGGTCGTTCAGGTCGAGTCTGAACATAGTTTCAAACTCTCAACATCATTCACTTCAGTGCAAGCCTTATTTGATTTGACTTGCCCACATATCCCGCACCAGGGCTGTGAGGTGGGTGTCATTCCGCCTTGATATTGGCTTCCTTGATGACCTTACCCCACTTGACATAGTCGCTTTTGATCTTCTCTACGGTCTGGACGGGCAACAGGAATTCCGCGTCGCAACCCAGCTGCTTGTATTGCTCCTGCAGGCTTTTGTCTTCTCCCGCCTTGAGCAGCGCTTGTGACAGGCGCGCCACGACCTCCGGCGCCATGCCGGCCGGGCCCATCAGCTCGAACCAGCCAGTGGAATCAAAACCCTTGTAGCCGAGTTCTTCCATGGTTGGCACATCGGGAAAGGCGCCTGAACGTTTTGGCGAAGTCACCGCCAGGGCACGCACCTTGCCCGACTTGTAGGGGCCCACCGCCGCCGTCAGAGAGGAAAATAGCATCGGCACCTGGTTGCCCATCAGGTCGGTCATCGCCGGTGCGCCGCCCTTATAAGGAATGTGCAGCAGGTTCACGCCGGTGAAACTCTTTAACAGCTCGCCAGAAAAGTGGTGCGGACCGGCAACGCCTGAGGTGCCGTAACTCCATTTATCAGGTTCCTTTTTCGCGGCCGCCACCACGTCGGCCACGCTCTTGAATGGCGAGGAAGGATGCACCACCAGGACGCTTCCGGTAGCGCAAACATGGCCGATGTGGGTGAACGAGTTGAGGTGGTGGTACCCCACTTTGGTCAGGTGGGGCGCAGTGGTGAAGGGTCCGGCATCGGCAAAGTAAAGCGTGTAACCGTCCGGCGGCACCTTGCTGATGAACTCCGCCGCTACACCACCGGCTGTGCCCGGCTTGGGTTCGACGATGATGGCTTGCCCCAGCAGGGGCTCGAGCACACGCATGAGCGGACGCGCGGCTGCGTCCGCAGCGCCTCCTGCGGTATAGCCTAGCACCACGCGGATGGGTTTATTGGGGTAGGCCTGTGCATGGGCCTGTGTGACCCACACCGCGGCGAGGGCCAGCGCAATGGCTGTTATTCGCTTGAACATCGTTTGTCTCCGAACGGGTTGAGGGATAAATAATTTAAAACGGCAATCTCTCGTTTTGAATTGTCAACCTAAAGGGGAGGCTTAGGGTGTCGCGCGTTTTGGGTCTCAGTGAATGGGGCTGCGGCGAGGCCTGTCATGAAGGGGGGCATGCATACCCACCCTGCGCGACAGATCACCGAGTCAGTGAGAGCCGCTGATCAGTCGACGCGCACCACCAGCTTGCCAAGGTGCGTGTTGTCTTGCATGCACTGCTGCGCGGCCGGCAGGTCGTCCAGCGCGAACACCTGGTCCACCCATGGCGTCACGCGGCCATCGGCCACCATGGGCAGCAGGTCGCGTTCCAGCGCCTGCGCAGCGGCGATGCGGTGAGTCATATTGCGCATCTTGTTGGACACGCCGAACAACTGCAGCCGCTTGCTGTGCAGCGCGCCGAGGTCTATACGCGCTTCGACCTGGCCGTCGACATAGCCCACCGTGGCCAGCCGCGCCTGGAAACCCATCGATTCGACGCAAGCGGCAAAGACACTGCCGCCGACGTTGTTCACCACCAGGTCTACACCTTGGTTATGTGTGGCCTGCATGACGGCGGGGACGAAGTCGGGCGCGCGGGTGTGCAACGCGACATCAAGGCCCAGCGCCTTCAGGCGTTCGAGTTTTTCCATCGAGCCAGAGGTGCCGATCACCCGCGCACCCAGGGCCTTTCCGACCTGCAACGCCGTCACCCCAACGCCCGACGAGATTCCGGCCACGAGCATCCATTCGCCGGCTGCCAGCCGGCCCTGTGCCATCACGGCTTCATACACGGTAAGGAACACCACCGTCGTCGCGGCCGCCTGTTCCCAGGTCAGGCGCGGGGGGGCCGCGAACACTTCATCGGCCGTCATGCAACCGTGTTCGGCGAATGCACCGTCGCAGCGGCCCATGACGCGGTCACCCACCTTCCACCGCGTAACGCCCGCGCCTACGGCCGTCACTTCGCCCGCAGCCTCGAAACCTGCAGGTCGTGCCGCCGCCGCCGTGTGCAGGCCGTGGCCCGCGATGAACTCGCCGCGATTGAGCGCCGCGGCGCGGATGCGAATGCCCACCTGCCCGGGCCCCGGTTGCGGAATGGGTACGTCGCGCATCTCCAGCGACATCGCATTGTCAGCCGTACGGATCCACCATGATTTCATGTCGTTGCTCCTATTCGCGAGGAATCTTAGCATCGCGAATAACGCGCACCCAACGATCGATATCCGTGCGCAATTCGGCCCCGAAGTCATCGCCAATGCTCGGCTCCACGTCGTAGCCGGCATTGCGCAGCTTGTTCAGCAGCTCGGGATCACGCAGCACCTGGGCGGACGCCTGCTGCAGCCGCGTGATGATGGGCCGAGGAACTGCGGCAGGTGCCACCACGCCGTACCAGACTTCGTAGCGCTGGCCCAGCAAGCCAGATTCGCCCAGCGTCGGCACATCAGGCGCCTGCGCAGAGCGCTTATTGCCGGTGACGGCCAGGCCGCGCAGCCGGCCGGAGTTCAAGTGCTGCACCATCGGCGACAAGGTAGAAATGATGAAGTCCACCTGTCCGCCCACCGCATCCGCGGTTGCTGGCGCCGATCCCTTGTAAGGGATGTTGGTGAACTTTGCACCGGTCTGCATCGCGATCAGCTGCCCGAACAGGTGCGGCCCGGTGCCGTAGCCGGGTGAGGCGTAGTTGAGGTTCTTGGTACGGCCCAGGGCGATCAGTTCCTGGATCGTCTTCACCCCGAGGCCGGGGTGCACGGCGATGGCGGCGGCATTGCTCGCCACCTTCGCGATCGGTGCGAAGTCCTTGAGCGAGTCGTAGCGGATCTCCTTGAACATCAGCGGGTTGGTGGCCAGGAACTCGTTGGCGAAAAGCAGGGTGTAGCCATCTGTGGGCGCGCGCGCCACCAATTCGGCGCCGATGTTGCCGCTGGCGCCCGGCTTGTTATCGATCAGCACCGGTTGCCCTAGCAGGATCGAAAGCTTCTCTCCGTAAGTGCGAGCAGCCATGTCGGCGCCGCCGCCCGGTGGGAACGGCACCACCAACTTGATCGGACGATCGGGCCAGGTCTGGGCCGAAGAGCCGAGCGCCATGGTGGCAAGGGCAAGCAACAGCACCCGGAGGCTGTGACGGAAAATCTGGGGCTGCATCATGGATCTCCTGCGGGCGCTTTAGCCCGGTGCTGGGATTTTTTCGTCGCGAAGGTATGAGAAATTTGACCGAATCAATTAATTATGGCACTGATTTTGGACGGCCAAAAGCCTCTGAGCAGAGCCGATTTGAGCGCCTATTGGACAAGCCAGATCAGCCAACGAGGGCCTCCTAGCGCTGCAGGGGCAGGAGGTCAAAATAATTGAACGCCAGCACCTTTGCCAAGAATCCAGATGGGGTCATGGCGGCTAAGGTCCACAATGGGAATGACTTATTGCTCCGGCCCTGTGAAGTTTAAGCAGCATATCGAACTCGGCGGTCCTGGAAGTAGCCAATAACCCGCTCGGGTGTTTTCTCCAACATGGTCATA
>CAIWWN010000240.1 GCA_903916355.1 uncultured Burkholderiales bacterium
ACATCTTTTTTTCGGTCCAGCACACGTACATAGCCTTGGGTGTCCATGCTGCCAATGTCGCCTGAGCGCCAAAATCCAGCCTTGAATTCGCTGGCGGTGGCCGCTTCATTGCGCCAGTAACCGGGAACCACCATGGGCCCGGCAATCCAGATCTCACCTACGGCACCACGCGGCACTTCGTTGCCGGCCTCATCCATGATGCAAATCTCGGCGCAGGGTACGGGCAGGCCGACGCTGTCGCGGTGGCTGTCGGTCTGGCCCTGCGGCATGATGGTGGCGGGAGAGCAGGTCTCGGTCGCGCCATAGGCGTTCATCAGTACCAAACCGGGCAGACGCTGCGCCAGCCCGTCGATGGTGGCCGTGGGCATCGACGCGCCCCCAAACGCGCCAATGCGCCATGCGCTCAGGTCGTGCGCCTGCAAGTCGGGCAGCAGGAGGCACAGGTTGTACATGGCGGGCACCATGATGGCGTGGGTGATGCGCTCGGCACTGGCAAGACGCACAAAGTCTGCGGCCTTGAACTGCGACATGACCACCGTCCTGCCCTGGCAGTACAGCATGGTGTAGAGCTGAGCGACCAAGCCGGTGACATGGCTCATGGGCACCGCTACCAGCGAAATATCGCGCTCGCTCAAACCCATGCGCTCCACGTAATGCATGACCGAATGCAGGATGTTGAGGTGTGTCAGCATGGCGCCCTTGGGCCGCCCGGTCGTGCCCGATGTGTAAAGCAGCACGGCCAGGTCTTCTTCGTGTGCCCGGTGGGCTTGCCCCTGCGGCTGCGCCTGCATCAGGCTGGCAAAGGGCTCAAAGCCATCTGCCGGCACGGTGCCCGTCACGAAACGCATTTGCAATGCGGGCAGTTGATCGACAGCGGGCTGCCATTGGGCAACATCGGGGGAGCAGACCAGCGCAACCGCGCCCGAGTCGCGCAGCACATAGTCGAGCTCAATGCCGCGTGCGCGCGCACTGATGGGCACCAGCACGGCGCCCATCCAAGCACAAGCCAGTGCCACGATGATGAATTCGGGCGCGTTGCCCAAGTGCATTGCGACCCGGTCTCCGCTGGAGACACCGCGCTGAACCAGGCCTGCGGCGCATTTGGTGGCAGCGTGGTGCAGCTCGCGCCAACTCAGACGCACATCGCCACATACCACGGCGAGCGCGTCGGGCCGCTGGGCCAACGCAGAGGCGAGCATTTCCGCTAAGTTGGAAGGGCGCCCGGCGTAGCAAAGCACCAGACGGTTTTCAAAATGGTTTTCGCGGCGCAGTGCGGTCATGGCTGCAAGCCCTTGTGGTGGTTCAGAAAATGAGGCAGACGCCGGAGCACTAAGCACACCGCGCAGCAGCATCTCGATGCAGTGCTGCACAGCGTCCTTGAGGCTTTGAGGCGAATGGGTCTCGGGCCGGTACCAGCGGCCAATGCCGCTGAGCGCGCCCACCACGGTGAACGCTGCCACGGCGGCGTCTCCCGCGACGATCCAGCCGCGCTGCATGCCTTGCTCAATAAGCTGGCGAAAGTCCACGTCCACCTCGGCCTTGCGCTGGTGCAGTGCACGACGCTTGTCTTCGCTCAAAGGGTCTTCGCCGACGCGGCTGGCACACATGCCAAAGTCACTGGTCACCACTTCGGCATACAAAGCCATGGCGGCACGCAGCAATTCACGCTCGCTCATGCCAGACTGCACCAAGGTGGCCAAGCCTTGATGAAATGCGGTCAGGCCACGCTCCACGCACTCAATCAGGATTTCTTCTTTGTTGGCGATGTAGTAATACAGGGTTGGCTTGGTTACTCCCAGGCTCTGTGCGATGTCGTCGAGCGAGGCGCCTTGAAATCCCTTGCGGGTGAAAAGGCGGGCGCCAGCGAGTAGCACCGCGTCTTTTTTATCACTGCGCTGAGGCTCGCTTGCGCGGTGCGCTTTCCAAGGAGAATCCACGGCTTTACCGGTGTGGACCGGACTGGCAAGGGCAACAGACGACGCGGTTTTTTGCACGGAAATAGCGGTTTGTTTAGGTTGGTTACTTGGAAGTAACACATCGAACTAAATGAACCATAATCTGCATGCTTCAACGCAGGTACAGGGACTTACCCTTGGATGCGGCGCAACATCAGTCACTACTGTGACTAAGGCTTGCACCTGAGAGAGGCGTCTTGAGCAATAGCCCAATCAGCCCGGTCGAACCCGCCTCAAGCCCTACGCCCGGGAGTTCTTTACCAGGCGCCGCTGCCCGGGTCGCCCTTGAACGGCCCGGCCAAATCGGGGGTAATCCACCCACCATAAAAGCCTCCCGGTTGCGCAGTGACTGGAGCCCCGTCGACCTGGCAGTGGAGTTGGTGCGCATAAAAAGCAATGCAATCTGCCAGCGGCTCCGCGCCGGCCAAAGGGTGTGGATAGCCCCAGGCGACCTGCTCCAAAGAGCGTGAACCGTCTACCAGGTCCCAATAATGCGCAAGGCCTTTCCACTCACAAAACGAACCACCTCCCGCCGCCCGCAGGAGGGCCCGGTTGACATCCGCTAAAGGCAGATAGAACGTAGGCGGATGTGCGGTCTCCCGTACTGCCCAGGCCCCGCGCGTTCTCGCGACTTGCGTCCCACCCCAGAAGACCACGATCTCGCGGGTTTCGCGAACCAGCAGTGGAGGCCGCGGAAAATCCCAAACAGAGACCTGGCCCGGTTCGGGAACGTCGGCAAAGGATGGACGGTCTTTGCCGCGCCAGCGCCATTGCGCTCTGGCGCGCTCCAAAAAGTCAGGGCTGTTCCCCATGGTCTCAGAGCTTGCAGAAGTCCATGGATTTGGTCAACGATCCAGAAACGCCTGCGCCGCCGCAACCGTGGCCGCAGGGTCTTCTTCGTGCCCCACATGGCCCAGGGTGTCGAACATGACGATGCTGCTGTTCGCAATATCGTGGTGAAATTTTTGGGCGTTCTCTGGCGGGATCAGTCTGTCGAGACCGCCCCAGAGGATCAAGGTGGGCTGCTTTATTTGCGGGATTTGGGACTCAAACTCGCCCGGCTTGTTCTGTGCAAAACGCGCAGCCAATGACTTCCGGTTGCCGGCACGCAAGGCCAGCTCGTAGTAGCGGTCAACCAGTTCCGTCGTGATCTTGGAAGGGTCGCCATACACGTTGCGCAAACTCGACTCCACCACCCGGCGGGGCAGAATGTTGGACATCAAACCACTGAGCATCGGAATTTGCGCCAGTTTGAATCCGATGGGTACGGATGCTGCGTTGGTGGCGTATCCAGCGGCGTCGACCAAAATCAGCTTACTCACGCGGTCGGGGTAGTCCACGGCAGTCTTCCAGGCCACATATCCACCCAAGGAGTTGCCCGCCAGCACTGCTTGTTGGACTTTGAGCAAGTCCATCAGTGACTTCACGAAATCCGAGTAGACCGGCATTTGGTAGTTGCCGTCGGGCGCGGGGCCAGTCAGTCCAAATCCGGGCAGATCAACACGAATGACGCGATGTTTTTCCCTGAGTGCAGCAGCCCAGCCATCCCAGGTGTGCAGGCTGGCCGATGCCTATGGGCTGCAGCAGCAAGCCATGGGGCCAACCCAGGCCAGCGTGCCGCGTTAATGCGTCTAAAGTGCCGAAAACGCGGGCCTTTGGCCCGAAATATGGCTGTTTTTTAAACTCATGGCCATGGGGATGACAGGCATAGCAAAAATGGTTACGCCACTTTTTTCTTGGCCCTGATTCTTTTGGGGGCCAAAAACGGGGTGGCCACTGCGCCAAAGTCATCCAACATGTAAATCACCTTGGACCCTGGGCCACCGTGCGCATAGGCCGCCTCATCGGGCAGCATGAACGAATATTCTCTGTCCATCCAGTTGCAAGGCTGCCATAGGCCATCATCTGTGGCTTTGTCCAACTCGGTTTGTTGCAATGCCGTCCACCGTGGGCATGCCTCGACTTTGTTTTTGCACGGAAACTTTCCGATCTCAACATTGGCAATCAAATCGAAGGCCGTTTTCTTGCTTTGCCAAAACGTGGTGCGCAGCAAGTTCTGCTTTCGCTTGCGATTTTCC
>CAIWWN010000241.1 GCA_903916355.1 uncultured Burkholderiales bacterium
ATCATGACCGCCGAGCAAGGCAAGCCCCTGGCCGAAGCCAAAGGCGAAGTCGCCTACGGCGCAAGTTTTGTCGAGTGGTTTGCCGAAGAGGCCAAACGCATCAATGGCGAGACCCTGCCCCAGTTCGACAACAGCCGCCGCCTCTTGGTGCTCAAGCAGCCGATTGGTGTGTGCGCCGCCATCACGCCCTGGAACTTTCCGCTGGCCATGATCACCCGCAAAGTTGCGCCCGCCCTGGCCGCTGGTTGCCCTGTGATCATCAAACCGGCCGAACTCACGCCGCTCACCGCCCTGGCCGCCGCCGAACTGGCCATGCGCGCCGGCATCCCCGCCGGTGTGCTGAACATGATCACCGCCGACAGCGACAACTCGATTGCGGTGGGCAAGGTCTTGTGCGCCAGCGACGTGGTGCGGCACATCAGCTTCACCGGCTCCACCGAGGTAGGCCGCATCCTGATGGCGCAGTCCGCGCCAACCGTCAAAAAAATGTCGCTGGAGCTGGGCGGCAACGCGCCCTTCATCGTCTTTGAAGACGCCGACATCGACAGCGCCGTGGAAGGGGCTTTTGCCAGCAAGTACCGCAACGCCGGCCAAACCTGCGTCTGCACCAACCGCTTTTACGTGCAAGAAGCGGTGTACGACGAGTTTGTGAAAAAGTTTGCCGCCAAGGTGCAAACCGCCAAAGTGGGCAACGGCTTTGAAGACGGCGTGAACCAAGGCCCGTTGATCGAAGAAGCTGCGCTGGTCAAGGTGCAGCGCCATGTGGACGACGCAGTGGCCAAAGGTGGGCGCGTCCTGGTGGGCGGCAAGCGCTTGAGCGCCATGGGCTCAGGCCAATTCTTTGAACCCACTGTGGTGGCCGACGCCACAACCGACATGCTGTGCGCCAAAGAAGAAACCTTTGGCCCGTTTGCGCCCATCTTCAAATTCAAGACCGAGCAAGAAGCGATTGACGCAGCGAACAACACCGAGTTCGGTCTGGCCAGCTACTTCTACAGCCGCGATGTGGGCCGCATCTTTCGCGTCAGCGAGGCCTTGGAGTACGGCATGGTCGGCATCAACGTGGGCATTTTGGCCACCGAGCATGTGCCGTTTGGCGGCGTCAAGCAGTCCGGCCTGGGCCGCGAAGGCTCACACCACGGCATGGATGACTATGTGGAAATCAAGTACCTGTGCATGGGCGACATCCACAAATAATCAGTTTTAAAAATTAAAAAGCCACTCAGCTTTGCAACTGGTGGCTTTTTAATACGCTTACAAAACTCAGGCCGTTTTGTCTTTCTTCGGCGCGAACCAAGACACATACAAAGCAGGTAAGGCCACCAAAGTCAGCAGCGTGGCGGTGAACAAACCACAGATCACCACAATCGCCAAGGGCCGCTGCGTCTCTGCACCAATGTCGTGCGACAGCGCCATGGGCAGCAAACCCAGGGCCGCCAACATGGCCGTCATGAGCACCGTGCGCAGGCGCTGCATGGAGCCTTCACGCACCGCATCCACCACGGTCATACCTGCAGACTGCAATTGCTGAAACACGGTAAGCATCACCACCCCGTTGAGTACGGCCTGACCACTCAAGGCGATGAAGCCAATCGCCGCCGACACAGACAAGGGAATCGAGAAAGCCCACAAGCCCACAAAGCCACCAATCAGTGCCAAGGGCACGTTGATCAGAATCAGGCTGGCGGTTTTGAAGGAGCCAAAGGCGTCAAACAACAGCACAAAGATCAGCAGCAATGAGATCGGCACCACCACCGACAAGCGCTTCATGGCGCGCTCTTGGTTTTCAAACTCGCCAGACCAAGTGATGTTGTAATCCGGGGGCAACTTGACGTTCTTTTGCACCCGGTCTTGCATGTCGGCGACCACCGAGCCCATGTCACGGTCCTTGATGAAAATGCCAATCGCCATGGTGCGGCGCCCGGCTTCACGGGCGATGTTCATGGCACCGCTGGTTTCGCGAATCGTGGCCACATTGCCCAAGGTGGTGTAGCCCCCATCCGGCGTGGCAATCGAAATACCTGGCAGGTTGGCGATGGCACGGCGATCTTCAGGCAGGCGCACGGCGACAGAGAACTTGCGCTCCCCTTCCCAAATTTGGGTCGCCGATTTACCGGCCAAGGCAGACTCGATCACGTCCTGAATATCACTCACGTTCAAGCCCACGCGAGCGGCGCTGTCGCGGTTGATGTCAATCACCAGCTGCGGCAAGTCACCCAAGCGGTCAATCTCGCCGCGTTGCACACCCTGCACTTGCTTGATTTCGCGCTGTATCGCTTCGGCCACTTTACGCAATTCAACCAAATCAACGCCAGACACTTTGACCACAATTTGGCCTTTAATCTGTGAAATCGACTCCAAGACGTTGTCTCGAATCGGTTGCGAAAAAGCCGGATCAATGCCTGGAATCGTGGTCAGCTTTCGGTCCATCTCGTCAATCAGTTGATCGCGGGTCAAACCTTTGCGCCATTCTTCTTGCGGCTTGACGTCAATGAACACCTCGGCCATGGACAAGGTTTTGGGATCGGTGCCGTCTTCAGGTTGACCCGATTTGGACACCACAGTGCGTACCTCGGGAATCGTCACCAAGGCCTTGCGCGCTTTATTCAGAATTTGAGAGGCCTCTTCACTCGATACGCTGGAGGGCATGTCAAAATTAGCCCAGAAAGTGCCCTCGTTCAACTCGGGTAAAAACTCAGAGCCCAAACGTGAAGCGGCGACCAAGGCAAAGCTGAACAAGGTCAAGGCGATGATCACCACGCGTTTACGGTGTACCAAAGCCCAGTCCAGCACCGGGCCGTAAAACGTCTTCAAGCTGGTGACCAATTTGTTGTCACCGTGCGGCAATTTACGGCGCAGCATCCAGTACGCCATCAAAGGCACCAGGGTGAGGGAAAAGATCAAGGAACCCACCAACGCCGTGGTCACCGACAAAGCCATGGGCTGGAAAATTCGGCCTTCGTGGCGCTGCAAGGCAAAAATCGGAATGTGCGCGGCAATGATGATCAGCATCGAGAACAAGGTCGGGCGACCGACCTCGTTGGTCGCGCTGATGATGACCTCACGCCGTTCACTCTCGGTCATGTCCTCTTTGTTCTCGGCCAGGCGGTGCATGATGTTTTCAACAACTATCACCGCCCCGTCCACAATGATGCCGAAGTCCATCGCGCCCAGGCTGAGCAAGTTGGCGGGCACGCCCATGATCTTCAAGCCCAAAAAGGTGGACATCAGGGCCAACGGGATCACCAACACCACGGCCAGGCTGGCGCGCATATTGGACAGGAACAAATACAGCACCAGCGAAACCAGTAAAGCGCCTTCGACCAGATTCTTGAACACCGTGGTCAAAGTTTTGGCCATCAACCAAGTGCGGTCGTAAAAAGGCACGATTTGCACACCTTTGGGCATGCCCCTGACATTAAGTTCGGCAATCTTGTCTTTCACCCCTTTGAGCACCACGCTGGGGTTTTCGCCTTTGCGCATGATGACGATGCCAGTCACCACATCGTCGTCATCGTCTTGGCCCACCACACCCAAACGGGGGATGGCGCCAATTTTGATTTTGGCAATGTCGCGAATCAAAATAGGCGTGCCATTGCGCGCCGTCACGACGATCTTGCCAATGTCTTCTTCCGCCTGCAGCAAACCAATGCCTCGAATCGCAAACTGCTGTGCACCTTGGGCCACATAACTGCCGCCCGCATTGGAGTTGCCACGGCCCAAGGCATCCAAAATATTCTGCATGCTCAACTTGTAGGCGCGTAACTTGTCCAAGTCGGGTTGAACCTCGTATTGCTTGATGAAGCCGCCCATGGCCACAACGTCGGCCACACCGGGTACCGTGCGCAAACCGCGCTCGACCACCCAGTCTTCGATGGAGCGCAATTCGGTGGAGGTTTGACCATCACCGCGCATGCGGTAACGCATCACCTCGCCCACAGGCGTCGCATTGGGAGCTACATTCATTTGCGCCCCCAGCGGAAGGTCGACACTGTTCAAGCGCTCATTGACCTGTTGCCGTACGATATTCACATTGGCGGCATCGTCATATGTGATGACGGTATAGGACAAGCCAAACTGGGTGTGCGAAAACAAGCGGATTGAATTAGGCAAACCCGACAGCGCCGTTTCAATGGGCAGGGTGACTTGTTTCTCAACTTCCTCGGCGGCTCGGCCAGGATACAAGGCAATCACCGTCACCTGGGTGTCAGTAACATCAGGAAAGGCTTCTACCGTCAAATTTTTGAAAGCAAAAATCCCGGCCAAAGCAAACAGCAAAGTCCCCAGTACGATAAAGACGGGCTGGTGCAGCGCGTAATGAATCAGTTTTTTCATTTCACGGCTGCCGGTTGCTCAGTCTCGGCCATGGGATTCTTTTTGGGCAAGTCTGCCGCCATGCGGAACTCACGGGCCAACAACAAACCATTGTCGGTCACCACTTTATCGCCCACAGCCAAACCACTGCTCACCACAGACTCTTTGGCGCCTTCATAGGTCAGCGTCACCTCACGCACCTCGTAGGTGCCGGGCGCCGTCTCTACAAACACGCGGTGCTGCGTGCCGCGCAAAAACACGCCAGTTGCGGGAACCACCACGCCTTGGCCCAATTGACGTTGAATGCGGGCAGTGCCCAGCATCTCGGCTTTAAGCATGCGCTGGGGGTTGGCAATGGCACCGCGAATCTTGATGGTTCGCGTGACCGGATCAATGAAGTCTGCAGCAGCCACAACTTTGCCTTTGAATACTTGGCCCGGCAACGCCTGCACCAGCAGATCAAAACTGGAGCCGGGCTTGAGGGTGGCCACATCGGCTTCTTTGGCGTCAATTTGCACCCACAACTGCGAGGGGTCTGTGACCACAAACAAGGCAGGCATGCCCGGGCCGCTTTGCTCTGAACGGAGTTCTTGGCCTGGGTTGACATTGCGCTCAACCACCATACCGCTCACATCCGCCATCAAGGTCAACTGTTGATTCACCTCATGACCGCCGCCGTACAAACGCGTTCTGGCGTTGGCACGGTCCGCCTCGGCTTGGGCACGCGCAGCGTCCGCGTCAGCTTGTTCCAAATCCTTGCGCGCCGCAATGCCAGACTCAAACAATTCTTTTTGACGCGCCAATGTTTTATCGGCAACCTTGGCATCGGCCATGGCCTTGGCGGCATCGGCTTGAGCGGCACCAAACTCAGGTGAAGACACGCTCAATAAACTGGCCCCTTTGCTCACGCGCTGGCCCAAATCCACACGAATTTGCGTCACCCGACCTGCGAAGGGCGCGTAAATACGCTGTGTCAATTCTTCGTTCCAAACCAAGCGCGCGGGCAGATCCACGCTCAAGGTCGTGGCTTGAATTGCCACCGTTGATTTGAGCAAGCTCAATTGGGGATGGCCCGTAGGGAAACGCAACTGATTGCCTTGAATGATCGGGCGAACTTCTGCTGCCGGTGGCGGTGGCGCCTCTGTACAAGCCGTCAACACGACCATGGCGAGAAAGGAAATAACAGGTTTGATCACAGAATTCTTCACAGGGTTCTCTTGCATTCAAGGTTAATTCGTCAAGGCCAAAGCCGACACCGGACGGCTGCGCAATTGCCAAGCCGTGGCCGCTTTGGCGTACTCGGTTTGCACGCTCAGGGCTTCGAGTAAAGAGGCACGCAGTGTGCGGCGCGCATCGAGCAAATCCACCAAAGGGATCGCGCCTTTGCTGTAGGCCAATTCAGCCTGCTCGGCCACTTTTCGGGCACGCGGCAATATCAGTGTTTCGTAGCCTTGCAAGCGGCTGGCGGCATTGGTGAAGTCTTGTTGCAGTCCCAACCATTCGCCTTGGGCCGCCAAGCGCACTTTGTCGAGTACGTCTTGGGCTTGCGCATACTGCGCCATGGCGCGGCCAATTTCACCTTGATAGGCATAACCCATTTGCAAAGGAAATTGCACCCGAAACTCGACCACGCGGTTGCTGGCATTGGCTGCCGCATCGACCGACACGCCCACTACCGGGTCAATTTTCTTCAGAGCTTGGGTGTTTTCGAGCCAAGCTTGCGCAGCGAGTAAGCGTTGCGTCGCTGCTTGCACATCGGCCCGGGACTCTAACCAGGCCTCAGCGCTGACACTCACGGCAGGTGTGGCGGTTGCAGGCCATTGCGTCGCAACCCGCCATTGCGTGACCAACTCAGGGCGGATTTGGCGCCCCGTGATTTGCGCCAATGCCAAGGCAGCGCGCTGCTGGTCCAGTTGCGCGCTTTGGGCATCGGCCTGGGCACGTTGCGCTTCAATTTCGACGCGAGAAAAATCTTGCGCTGACAAGTCACCCGCCTGCAGGCGCTTTTGCGCCGTCAGCGCCAATTGCTTGGCGCTTTGTGCCATGGCCTGAACATGGGCCACACGCTCTTGCGCGGCGAGCAAATCAAAAAAGGCATCTTTGGCGGCCAGTTGCTGCTGCACCAAGATCTCTGACAAACTGGCCTGCGAAGCCGCCGCATTGCGCTGCGCGGCTTGTGTCCGCAAAACACGCTTGTCGCCTCGCTCCCAGGTCCAATCCAAGCCCAAAGACTTGTCAAAGTGGCGCTGCGATGTCAACGCCCCATTGGCCAGGCCGATCTGATCGGCAGCGGCGGATTTGGCGGACAACACCGGCAAAGGCGCGTGGTTGGCCGCCAAAATATCGGCACGACTGGCCGCCGCCTCTTGCTGGGCCCAACGCACATCCAAGTTGTTGCGCGCCGCCTCAAGGACTTCGTCCAAGGCCAAGGGCTGCGCAAAGGCCGGCGAAAGAACCAGCGCCATAGAGGCGCAAGCGCTTGAAAAAAGGAACTGTCGTATGCTCATGTGGTGTTTATCGCTCAAGTGACCTGACCTGTACCTGACCAATAACGTTTGGCGCTCACCTTTGTTGACGCCATGACCTTGGGTTTACCCTTGACCATAAAACCCTTTCTATGCGCATTTTGTTGATTGAAGACGATGACGTGCTGCGTCACGTCATGCTCAAAAGCCTGGTCGACGCCGGCCATCGCGTCGACGCGGCCTCAGATTTGGCACAAGCGGGGCACTTTTGGCGGGTACAAGCCTTTGATGTGGTGTTGCTGGATTTGAATCTGCCGACATCCGATCAAGCGCACGCCCCGATGGGCTCGGGCCTGTCGGTGCTGCGCGAAGCACGTGCCCGCGGCGACCGCACACCCGTGATGGTACTGACCGCGCGCAACCGCACCGAAGAACGCATTGCCGGCCTGGACGCCGGCGCCGACGATTACTTGGGCAAGCCGTTTGACTTGGGCGAGGTCGAAGCCCGTTTGCGCGCCCTGGTGCGCCGCAGCCAAGGGGCCAGCGACGTGACCCAAGTCGGGCAGCTGCGCCTAGACCGCAAAAACCGCCGCGTCAGCCTGGGTGAAGAGCCCCTGCTGCTGCCCGCGCGCGAATTTGAAGTCCTGTGGGAGCTGATGACGCCTCCCGGGCGGGCCGTCAACAAACGCGCGCTGTCCGACAAACTGTCTGACTTTGATGCCGCTTTGGGCGACAACGCCTTAGAGGCCTTCATCTCGCGCCTGCGGCGCAAACTCAACCACAGCGGCGCCACCATCCGCACCCTGCGCGGCATTGGCTACTTACTGGAGGAAGACGCATGAACCTGGCCGATGTGCAAACCCCGCTGGCCTCCAAGCCTTCTTTGCGCGACAGGCTCATGCGCCACGTGCTGGTGCCGCTGGCCATTGTGTGGCTGATCGGCACCCTGCTTTCAGCCGGCATTGCCAACTACTTTGCGCAAAAAGCATTTGACCGCTCCTTGCTGGACGACGCCTACGCCGTGGCCGGCCATGTGCGGTTGACCGACGCTTGGCCGCCTCAGCTGGACATTGATTTGTCGTCCAGCGAGATTGGCAGCTTGTTGTTTGACCAAAGCGAGTCCATGTTCTTTGCCGTCTACCGCGAGAACGGCACCTTGCTGGCAGGGCATGGCGGATTGAATGGCCCCTCAGGCTCAGACACCGCCAAATCCAGTATTGAGTTTGGCGACATCTACTTTCAAGGCCGACCCATGCGCAGCGTGGTGTTGCATCAATCCGAACCAGCCCCTTTCAAGGTCGTGGTGGCACAAACCAACCGCAGCCGCACACGCTTGCTGGAGCAGTTGCTGATGTATTCCATCTTGCCTCAAATGCTGTTGTTTGCTGGCATTGCCTTGTGGCTGCGCAGGGCCATTGCGGGCGACTTGCAGCCCTTGGTGAATTTAGAAGAAGCCGTCGAACAACGCGATGCCGCTGACCTGACGCCCATGGTGGTGGCGTCAGACACGCAAGATGTGGACAAACTGAATACCTCCATCAACGCGCTGCTGGCGCGCATTCAAGACGGGCTGAACGCGCAGCGGGAGTTTTCGGGCAATGTCGCGCATGAGCTGCGTACCCCCTTGGCCGGCATTCGCGCTCTGGCCGAATACGGCCTGCAAAGCGAGCAACCCGCGACCTGGAAAGAGCAGCTGGCCTTGATCAAAGACAGCAGCATGCGCGCCAGCCATTTGGCCGATCAATTGTTGGCCCTGGCCTTGGCCGACGAAGCCGATTTGAGTTTGCGCCGCGAACCCGTGCGACTGGACGAGCTGGTCACCACCTCGATCGTGCAAGCCAGCGCCCGCGCTCGGGCCTTGCACGTGGACTTGGGCGCGACCGGCTTGGAGCACGCTGTTTCGGTGATGGGCAGCGCCACGCTGATCGAAGGCATCTTGAACAATTTGATCGACAACGCCTTGCGCTATGGCCGCCCTGCTGCGCCGCAGATGGCTGAGGTGACTGTGTCGCTCGTGCAAAGCCCTGAAGGGCTGGAGCTGATCGTGGTGGACAACGGCCCGGGGCTGGCACCTGCCGAGTGTGAGCGCCTGCTGCAACGCGGCGCACAAGGCCATTTGGGACAAGGACTGCGCCAAGGCGCGGGCTTTGGGCTGTCCATCGTCACCCGTTATGCGCAGTTGCTGGGCGCGCAGTTTTGGCTGGCAAACACCGCTCAAGGCAGCGGCTTAGAAGCCCATCTGCGGTTTAAAACTCCGCATGCGCCCGAAGCGCAAACACATTGACCGGGCCCCGCAACGCGTTGTAAGCGGGGTTTTGGATGCGCTGAACATCGGCCGTCAACCAGGTGCCTTTAAGGACCTGCCAACTGTAAAAAGCTTCCAGAATTTGCTCGGGCTGGTAGGAGAGCCGGCCGTCGCCAATGAAGTACGAAATGCCACCAGCTTCTAAAAATTGGCGCCGCTCTTTGGACAAGCCGTTGCGCAACCAAGCCAGGCCGATCACGTCATTGGCGCGACCCCAGAGCGGACCTTTCAGGTGAACACCAGTCGACAAGGAATCGTCCACTTCGGTAAAGGCGTAGGTTTCGGTTTTGCCATCGGCCTTCATGGCGCGCAAAAAGAATCCGACCTCTGGCGTGATAGCTTGCTCCACATTGACACCCAATCCGTATTTGATTTTTTCGCCTTTACGCACATCGAAAAAACTTTGTGCGTTGGTGCCCGGATGGGCCTGAAGGTAAGCCGTGGCATCGCTGTAACTGGCCACCACAGCGCGGTTGCGCCAAGCCAGCACCCGCACTTTGCCAGGCTGATCGCCCCAGGTATGGGCATGCTCGATTTCAACTTGATCGCCGTAATGCTTGGCCAAGGCAAAGTCCAGTTGCAAGCCATTGGGCTCCTTCGGGCCGGTCATGCGGGCGAACCGATACACCCAGTCGCCCCGGTACAACTCACCGGCCACGCCCACGCCAAAACCCCGAGCGTCAGCCGCGTAGTCGTAAGCCGCGTAGGTCCAGTTGCCCCAGTTCATGAACTGCGTGCGCGGGTCTTTGGCGTAAGCGTTGTCGTCAAAAACATCCAAGGTCGAAAAGTTACCTGCCGTCAGCACAAAGCGGTTCTTGTCCACAAAGCCGGCCATTTGGTTGAAGTCGCCTTCGACTTTCTCTTGACCGCCCCCTTGGTTCCACGTTTGCCGCATGAACAAGCGTTGCACGTAGGGCTTGGGGGTCGAGCCCGCTGCGCGGGTAATTTCACCGTTGGTAAAGCCACCCAAGCCCACCAAGTTGCCCGCAAACGGCACGCCTGCAGCCAGCTCTGGGTTGAAATAAATCTCCCCGCCGTCCCACACCCGCGCACCCCAGTGCGCGGTCGCAGAAAAGGTGAACATCCGATCCGCCGCCGCCGTCATGCTGTTCAGCCCAGTGACGTCCGAGCGAAATGACGGGTGCATTTGGCTGTTGTAGGTGACTTGATAACGGGCTGAGACATTTTCGGTCTCGTCAACCTGCGCCCATGCACAAGCCGCACAGCACAGGCCAGCCAAAGTGATCAAGAGTCGGGGGTAATGCATGAAAACGACGTTGGGTAAAAGAAGACGGGCATCAAACCCAGGCAGCGCCATCATATGCAAATTTGATGACAGCCCCATGAAACCAAGGTGCAGGCCCTGGGGGACTTTATAATCATCGTGGTACGCGGGTGTCGTTTAATGGCAGGACTTTTGCTTCCCAAGCAAATAACGTGGGTTCGATTCCCATCACCCGCTCCACAGCAACTTTGCTGATTACCTCTTAGGGGCTCGGAGCTGGTACCACAGTTGCCTTCCCCAGCCCACGGCTTCGGTCAGCGCAGCAACCAGCAACAGCAGGATGCCCGTGGCCTGCAACGCAAAAAACTCATGCAAATGGCCATCCGCGCCTACATGCGAGTCCATGAACTCAAAAGCTGCCAGGCAACCCAAGCCTATTGAACTGCACGCAAGGGCCACCTGCCGAGATTTCATCATTGCAGGCTCCGATCTTCAGGGATTGAATTCTTTGCCGTTGAGCGCGATGGTGCGCGACTGGGTTACCGCAAGTTTGATTTTCTCTCCTTGGAAATACACATCGGCATGAGGCAAGACGGAGCTGTAAAGCTTCCAAGGCGCTTTGCCAATGAAAGTGCGACCCAACCAAGGTTTGAGTTCTTCTTGCCAGACCTTGCCGGTGCTGTCTTGCACACACAGCACGCCGGCTTTATGAAACATCAAACTGAGTTTTTCTGCCGACTTGGTCGGGTTGGTGGCCTCGAACACAGCAGCATCCCCATCAAACGGACAGGCCTGCACGGCAGAGACTGTCAGGGCAGCGGGCATGATTTCAGTCCCTTCAGGATTTGGTTTTGGCGAAACCGATAGAGGGCGTAACGGCACAGGGGCTGCTTCCAGTGCAAGCGCTGGCGCCACCGCGGCCGGTGCGACCGGTGCGGCGATGGCGGTGGAGGCACGTGATTTATCCGCTTCGACTGACCCCTGCACCTGAGATGCGCTGGTGCTTGCGTCAGCCGTTACCCAGCTGGGTCGACTGGCGCTGGTCAAAGGCCGCAGAGCGAACCACACCAGACCCGCCACCAGCGACAGGGTCATGGCGATATACCCCACCCAGGTGGAGGGATAGGATTTGGAATAAAGGCTCCTGGAATTGATCACGGCAAGTTCTGGGACAGGCTGGGGATCCAAGGGTTCTTCAATCTGCTCACCAGATGGCTCACTTGGATGGATCACTGTGTCGTCAGGGACGCCCAACACCTTGGCCAGTTTGCGCGCGGCATTCTTTTTGATTTGAATCGAATAAAAACAATCAGTACCCCCGTCCTCCAAAGCCTGCACCTGGGCCACC
>CAIWWN010000242.1 GCA_903916355.1 uncultured Burkholderiales bacterium
GTTGTTGATCGTGGTGGGCTTGCCGTAAAGCCCGAAGCTGGCGGGGAAAGGCGGCTTGAAGCGCGGCTGGCCTTTTTTGCCTTCGAGCGATTCGAGCAAAGCAGTTTCTTCACCGCAAATGTAAGCACCAAAGCCATGCGAGGCATGCAACTGGAAGCTGAAGTTGCTGCCCAGGATGTGGTTGCCCAAATAACCTGCAGCGCGCGCCTCTTCGAGGGCGGCTTCAAAGCGCTCGTAGGTCTTGAAAATTTCGCCGTGGATGTAGTTGTAACCCACGCTGATGCCCATGGCATAAGCGGCGATGATCATGCCTTCGATCACGGTGTGCGGGTTGAACTCCATGATGTCACGGTCTTTGCAGGTACCTGGCTCACCTTCGTCGGAGTTGCACACCAAATACTTTTGACCCGGGAACTGGCGGGGCATGAAGCTCCACTTCAAACCGGTGGGGAAACCCGCGCCGCCACGGCCGCGCAAGCCCGACTCTTTCACGGTGGCAATCACCTGGTCTTGCGTCATGCCGGCCACACCGGTCTCCGCATTGGCTGGCGTGCCGTCTTTGCCCAAAATTTTACGCAGGGCTTGGTAGCCGCCACGTGCTTCGTAATCTTTCAACCCCCAGTTACGGCCATTCAAACCCGCCATGATTTGCGGGGTGATGTGACGCTCATGGAACGAGGTCTCCAAGCCTGTGGCCTGGAACTGGCTCAACAATTGATCTAGGTTCATCAGGCTGCCCCTCCTGCTTTCTTGAGGCCGTCGATCAGCTGATCGAGTTTGTCGTGGCTCATGAAACTGCACATGTGGCGATCGTTGACCAAAAGCACCGGCGCATCGGCGCAAGCGCCTTGGCACTCGCTCGGCTGCAAGGTGATCAGGCCGTCCAGCGTGGTCTCGCCCACATGGATGCCCAGTTTGTGCTCCAAATGGGCCAAGGCCTGCGCTCCGCCACGCAACTGGCAAGGCAAATTGGTGCACACGTTCAACTTGAACTTGCCCACCGGCTTTTGGTTGTACATGTTGTAGAACGTCGTGACCTCGTGCACGGCCATGGGCGCCATGCCCAGGTGCTCGGCCACGATCTTCTCGCTCTCAGCACTGACCCAGCCCTGCTCTTGCTGGACGATGGCCAAACAGGCCATCACAGCCGATTGCTTTTGATCGGCGGGGAATTTGGCCACTTCACGGTCGAAGCGGGCTTTGGTGGACTCAGAGATCATCGGTCAATCTCTCCAAACACAATGTCCATGGTGCCGATGATGGCGACAGCGTCAGCCAGCATGTGGCCACGGGCCATTTCATCAAGGGTTGCCAGGTGGGCAAAGCCCGGGGCGCGGATTTTCAATCGGTAAGGCTTGTTGGCACCATCGCTCACGAGGTAGATACCAAACTCACCTTTGGGGTGCTCAACGGCGGCATAGGCCTGGCCTTCAGGCACATGGAAGCCTTCGGTGAAGAGCTTGAAGTGATGGATCAAGTCTTCCATATTCGACTTCATGCCTTCGCGAGCTGGCGGAGCCACTTTGTGGTTGTCGGTGATGACCGGGCCGGGGTTGGCACGCAGCCAAGTCACGCACTGCTGAACTATGCGGTTGGACTCACGCATCTCTTGCATGCGCACCAAATAACGATCGTAGCTGTCACCGGTCTTGCCCACGGGCACGTCAAACTCGACCTTGTCGTAGGCGTCGTAGGGTTGCTTTTTACGCAAGTCCCACGCTATGCCAGAGCCCCGCAGCATCGGACCGGTCATGCCCAGATTGAGCGCACGCTCAGGCGTCACCACACCAACACCGACCGTGCGCTGTTTCCAGATGCGGTTGTCGGTCAGCAGGGTTTCGTATTCGTCCACGCAATGCGGAAAGCGCTGGGTGAAGTCGTCAATAAAGTCGAGCAACGAGCCACTGCGGTTTTTGTTCAACTGCGCAATAGCCTTGGCATTCTTGATCTTGCTGACCTGGTACTGCGGCATGCTGTCAGGCAGGTCGCGGTACACGCCACCGGGACGGAAGTAAGCCGCATGCATGCGCGCGCCTGAGACGGCTTCGTACATGTCAAACAGGTCTTCGCGCTCGCGGAAGGTGTAGATCAGGATGGTGGAGCTGCCGCAATCGTTGCCGTGCGAACCGAGCCACATCAGGTGATTCAGCAAACGGGTGATTTCTGAGAACATCACACGGATGTACTGGGCGCGCATCGGCACTTCCAAACCGAGCAATTTTTCAATCGCCAGGCAGTAAGCGTGCTCATTGCACATCATCGACACATAGTCCAGCCGGTCCATGTAGGGCAGTGACTGGATGTAGGTCTTGCTTTCGGCCAGCTTTTCGGTCGCGCGGTGCAACAGACCAATGTGCGGGTCGGCACGTTGGACCACTTCGCCGTCGAGCTCCAACACCAGACGCAGCACACCGTGCGCAGCCGGGTGCTGAGGTCCAAAGTTGAGGGTGTAGTTTTTAATTTCAGCCATGGTGTTTCACACGAAGCGACGCTTCAATGCAGGCCTCCGTATTTGTCTTCGCGAATGATGCGGGGCGTGATCTCGCGCGGCTCGATCGAGACCGGCTCGTAAATCACCCGCGCACGCTCGGCGTCGTAACGCATTTCGACGTGACCCGACAAAGGGAAATCTTTGCGGAACGGATGGCCAATAAAGCCGTAATCGGTCAAGAGGCGGCGCAAGTCGTTGTGACCTTCAAAGACGATGCCAAACAAGTCAAAGGCTTCGCGCTCATACCAGTTGGCCGAGTTCCACAAATCATTGACTGAAGCCACCACCGGAAAGTCATCGTCCGGGCACATCACCATCACGCGCACGCGCTGGTTCAGCGACACCGACAACAGATGCGACACCACGCCGTAACGCGGGCCGTCCCGGCCGACTTCGCGGTAAGCGGAGTAGTCCATGCCACACAGATCAACCAGTTGTTCAAACTGGCAGTTCGGCGCATCGCGTAAGAGGGTCATGGCCGCCACATAGTGGGCGGCAGTCACGGTCACGGTCACTTCACCCAAGGCCACCGAGATGTCGGAAGCCTTGTCGCCCAGTGCCGCAGCCAAGTTGCGCTTGATTTGTTCAGGATGCAGAGCAATATCGGTCATGGTTTCAGACCCGCGCAATGGTGTGGGTGCGGCGAATTTTCTGCTGCAACTGGATGATGCCGTAGATCAAGGCTTCAGCCGTGGGCGGGCAACCGGGCACATACACGTCCACCGGCACGATACGGTCGCAACCGCGCACCACCGAGTAGCTGTAGTGGTAGTAACCACCGCCATTGGCACATGAGCCCATGGAGATCACCCAGCGCGGCTCGGACATTTGGTCGTAGACCTTGCGCAAAGCGGGGGCCATCTTGTTGCACAGCGTGCCGGCCACGATCATCAGATCGGCCTGCCGTGGACTGGCACGGAACACTTCGGCGCCAAAGCGGCCCAAGTCGTAACGGGCCGCTGCCGCATGCATCATCTCCACCGCGCAGCAAGCCAGACCAAAGGTCATGGGCCACAGGGAACCTGTCTTGGCCCAATTCACCACCGAGTCGTAACTCGTGGTGATAAAGCCTTCTTTCATCACGCCTTCAATCATCGCATTTATCCTTGTTGAAGCTCGCTGTCATTCCCAGTCGAGGGCGCCTTTTTTCCACTCGTAGACAAAGCCCACAACCAGAATGGCCAAGAAAATCACCACCGCCAAGAAACCGGCCATGCCCACTTCCTTCAAGGCCACAGCCCAAGGAAACAGGAAAGCAATTTCAAGGTCAAACAAAATGAACAAGATCGCCACGAGGTAGTAGCGCACATCGAACTTCATGCGCGCGTCTTCAAAGGCCTCAAAGCCACACTCGTAGGGGGAATTTTTTTCGCTATCGGGGCGATTGGGGCCCAAGATGTAGCCCAGCACCTGCGGGATGA
>CAIWWN010000243.1 GCA_903916355.1 uncultured Burkholderiales bacterium
AAGACAAAATGAACCTGGAGTTCACCGGGTTGCGCGTGATCAATGTGGAAAATTTGGCCGCCCAAAACGCGGGACAAAATGCCGCAGTGGACGTGCGCAAAGTGGATCTGCGCAGTGCCTTGGACGCTCGTTTGGGGTCGGGTCATAAAACCACCACAACCAAAGAGTTGCGTAACGTGGGCCCGAGCATCAGCTACAAATTGCGCGATGCCGCAGGTCAAGCGCGTGAATTCAACAACTACATGCAGCCCGTGGACACGGGCGATGGCCAGCCGGTGTTTTTGCTGGGCATGCGCGAAAACCCAGGTGAGGCCTACCGCTATCTGCGCATGCCCGCCGACGAGAACGGTTCTGCCCTGGGTTTTACGCGCTTGCGTGCGGCTTTGCAAAATCCGGCCTTGCGTGAACAAGCGGTACGCCGTTACGCCACCAAGGCGGTGGACCCCAAGCGCCCTGAGCTGGCCAAACAACTGGAAGGCTCTGCGGCGCGGGCTTTGAATTTATTTGCCGGGCTTGAGAAGATCAAAGGCGTGAATGTGGCCGGCCTGCAAGCTTTGTCGGACTTCATGGAAACCAATGTGCCGCCCGATGAGCGCAGTCGCGCGGGTGAAATGTTGGTGCGTATTTTGAATGGGGTGCTGTACGAGTTGCAGGCTGTGGCGCGCGAGCAGGCCGGCGTCAAACCCATGGCGGCCGACAAAGTCCCGGCCTTCATGGCGCAATCCATCTTGGCGCTCAGTGATGCGGCTTTGTATCCCGCGCCCATGGCCTTGCTGCTGAAAGACTTTACCCAGGTGCAGGCCAGTGTGTTTCAAGTGGCACGTGCGCCGGGCAAAACCATTGTCTATCTGGGCTGCGCGTTGTTGATCGTCGGCGTCTTTTCGATGCTGTATGTGCGCGAGCGCCGTTTGTGGGTATGGCTTGAACCGCAAGCCCCCGGCACGCTCGGCGCAGCGCAAACCCATGCCATGATGGCCTTGTCGACGAACCGCAAGACCCTGGATGGCGATCATGAATTTCACCATTTGACCCGCAAACTACTCGGCCACGAGACTGCCTCCGTATGAACACCCTCACTTTGAATCCGGGCTATTTTTCGCAGCGCAATCTGGCCGATTGGGGCTTTGCCCTGATGGCGATGTTGGGCATGGTGTTTGCGTTTTCGCGCTACCAAGAGGCGATGGACATTTACGAGCAAGGCATCTTGGTGGCCAGCGTGCCGGCCGTGGTCTGGCTGGCCTGGTTCTGGCGGCCTTTGCGCCATTTGATGGTGGTTGTGCCCGCCCTGGCGCTGCTGGCGATCTACGCCTACCAAGGCCAGTTGCCCCGGGCTGACGAGGTGTTTGTCCTGAAGTATTTTCTGTCCAGCCAGTCGGCGATTTTGTGGATGAGCATGCTGGTCTTCATCAGCACCGTGTTTTACTGGGGCGGCATGGTGCTGCCCAACCACAGCGACTCGTTGGAAACACTGGGCTCGCGCTTGGCCTGGGTGGCTGTGACGCTGGCGCTGGTCGGCACCTTGGTGCGTTGGTATGAAAGCTATTTGATCGGCGCGGACATTGGGCATATTCCGGTCAGCAATTTGTACGAGGTCTTCGTGCTGTTTTGCTGGTTGACCACCACCTTTTATTTGTACTACGAAGCCCAGTACAAAACCCGCTCTTTGGGCGCTTTTGTGATGCTGGTCGTCAGTGCCGCCGTGGGCTTCTTGCTCTGGTACACCCTGGTGCGCGAAGCCCATGAAATCCAGCCGCTGGTGCCCGCATTGAAGAGCTGGTGGATGAAGCTGCATGTGCCCGCCAACTTCATTGGCTACGGCACTTTCGCGCTGGCGGCGATGGTGGCTTTTGCCTATTTGATCAAACAAACTGTGGGCCAAACCCGCTGGTACAAGCTGGCGCCGCTGTGGCTTCTGGGCATTGTGTTGTGCTTTGAGCCCTTTGTGTTTCGCAAGGCCGGCGTCGCCGCACTCAGCGATTATTGGGCGGTGTACTTCGGTATTTCGGCGCTGGTGGTGGCCGGCATTTTGTTTGGCCGCGAGCGCATTGCGGCCCGTTTGCCCAGCTTTGAGGTGCTGGACGACATGATGTACAAATCCATTGCGGTGGGTTTTGCCTTCTTCACCATCGCCACCGTCTTGGGCGCCCTGTGGGCTGCCGAGGCCTGGGGCGGTTACTGGAGCTGGGACCCGAAAGAAACTTGGGCCTTGATCGTCTGGCTCAACTACGCCGCCTGGCTGCACATGCGCCTGATGAAGGGCCTGCGCGGCACGGTGGCCGCTTGGTGGGCTCTGGGCGGCCTGGGCATCACCTCGTTCGCCTTCTTGGGCGTGAACATGTTCTTGAGCGGGTTGCACAGCTACGGCACGCTGTAAAAGCGTGAACGTACGCCAGCGTGAAGGCGTTCTTTCTGTAGGGCTGTAACCCTTGGGGCCGCTGCGGCGAATACCTGTTTGACACAATGCTGTGTGCAGACCGGCTCCGACCAGAAAGACGCCCATGACTTCCACCTCCAATTTTTCCCGCCAAGGCTTCATCCATCCGGTGAGTCAAGAGATCACGCCGCAAGGCGTGTACCTGCAACGCCGCGACATCCTGCGGGGTCTGGCCTTGGGGGCTACAGGCTTGGCCGGTGCGGGTTGGGCCGAGCGGCAAGCTTTGGCGGAAACGGCCAAGCCGGGTGTGTTGTCGGCTTTGGCTTCGGCACCTTCTGCGGTGGCGGGGGCGCAGTCGATGGACAAAGTCACGGCCTACAAAGACGCCAGCAGCTACAACAATTTTTACGA
>CAIWWN010000244.1 GCA_903916355.1 uncultured Burkholderiales bacterium
AAAAAAGTGGCTCCTAAATGGCGATCATGCCTGGCTCCATAATGCCGATCCGTGACACAAGCTCTCCTTGAGCCAGCCGTGCAGTTGAACCAGCAGTGGTCTGGCATGCGCCTGGCGGTAACCGTGGCGTTCATCAGCGGGTCTACCGCGCACCTCCTGCTCGATGGCGTAGAGTTTGCCAATGAGCACCAACGCCTGGTGGGCCACCGTGCCGAGCGCGTGGTCCTGGCGCTCATGAACTTCGTAAAATTTTCTGCGGCAATGCGCCCAGCACGCAGCCTCAACAATTTGGCCGTCCGCAAAGATCCGGTCATAACCAGCATAGGCATCAGCCTGCAATACCCCAGCAAAGCCGCTCAAATGACGCCTCGGATTCTCACCCTTGCGGTTCTCGGAGTATTGGTACCAAACCGCCGGCGGCGATGGATCTGACCACGCTCGGTCATCCCTGGCATATACCCATAATCGTGCAGTTTTGGTCTTGCCCGCCCGGGACTCAATACCGGTACCGGGGTGTCGTCGGTATGGACTTTGTAGGCGCTCAGGACATACTTTTGCAGGCTGTGCACCAGCGGCTCGAGCAAGCGGGCGCTGCCCGCCACCCAGTCGCATTGGGTAGAGCGCTCAATAGCAATGCCGGCGCGTGCGTAAATCTGGTTTTGTCGATACAAAGGCAGGTGATCGCAGTATTTACTCACCAAGACCTGGGCCAGCAAGCCGGCGCCGGCCATGCAGCGGTTAATCGGCCGACTCGGTGCCAACGCCTGACTGACCGTGTGGCATTGGGTGCAAGCAAGTTTTGGACGGATGTGGCGGATGACCTTAAAGCTGCCCGGCTCGTAGTCCAGTACCTCGGACACGTCCTGCCCTATTTGCTGCAGGCCCGTGCCGCATGCGCCGCATTTGCAATCTTATGTTGAGCCATTGGCAACACGCGATTTAGCTTGAGAAGTCGAACTAACTTGCGAGCAGTACAGTGCTTTGAGGACAGCTTTGCACCGACTCTTATGTCAGCTTTATAAGTTTTGAGGGGGTTACGAGTTCTGAGCAGAGGGCTGTTTTGGCCTGACGTTCCCTGTCGCCATGAGATGCAAGATTTTTTAAAGCATGGACACCCGTTGTGTCGCGTTAGGAGTCCCTCCTTGCAATTCGTTCGAATGCCTCAATTTTCGTAACCAGTCATTCGAGATTCAGCAAAAAGGAGAACTTGATAAACTGCCAATTCCTGTGCCATCCTATGGTGAAAATGGCAAGAGTCCAAATAAGTGCATGTCCGAAAACAGCTATTAATTCAGACCAACCTGTGTAACATGTGCACATGACAGGCCTGCCCAATTTCGCCACAGCCAAACACGCCGTTGCGGTCAATGACCTAAACGAAGACCGCGAGTCTGTTGTGCATGACTTTAAAGGATGTCTGTACCGACGCGAAAATCGGCGCTATGACCTTGCGCACGATCACTTTCTCGAAGTGAATAATATTTTCTGTCCTTTAACGCGCGTACGCGGCACCTAAGAGGTCAGCGCCTTTTTCCGCGATCATCGTCGTTGGAGCACAGGTGTTGCCTGAGATAACGTTCGGCATCACTGATGCATCGATTACACGGAGCCCATGCACGCCGTGAACACGAAGTACCGGGTCCACAACTGATGATTGCGGGTCTGGTCCCATAGCGCAGGTACATGATGGATGGTAGGTTGTCTTGCAATTGGCGCGCGCGTGCGAAGCCAGTGCTTCATCGGAGTCGAGCGGTTCGGGCGGGCGCACACGCGAGTGGATGACCTGCGCCAGCGGGCGAGCGGCGGCCAGTTGCAGCAGGAACTTCAGACTGTCGACCATTACACGCATGTCCTCAGGCGTACTGAGGTAGTTGGGCTGGATCAGTGGCGCAACGTTTGGGTCGGACGATAGTATTTCGATATGCCCCCGGCTTTCCGGGCGACATGGACTAACTGTCATTGTCAGGCCGCTGAACGCATCAGGTCGAAGCTGGGTCTTCTCCTTGCCCGGATTTGTTGCGAAGCTCATTGGCAGAATGTAGAGTTGGCAATCAGGTCGCTCAAGCCCAGGGCGAGAGCGAAAAAAGCCGCCGCCCTGGTTGATGCTGAGTGTCAAAGGTCCGGTGCTCGAAAGCAGGTACTGCAGGCCCGCGAAGGCCTGGCCGAAAGGGCTGCGTAGCCTCTCGTTCAACGACGGCAATTGGGTGCGGAAGGCGAACCCGCTCTGCGCGTGGTCCTGGAGGTTGGCGCCGACTTGGCCGTTGTCGTGAACGACAGGAATGCCCAGCCGATGAAGCAGCGCGCCAGGTCCTATTCCGGAGCGTTGCAGCAAGGCGGGTGATTCGATCGCGCCTGCGGCCACCACAACCTCGCGGGTCGCTGTGGCACACCAGCGCTGCCCTTTTTGCACGTACTCCACACCTATGGCACGGTTGCCTTCAAAGATTATTCGTCCGACCATCGCGCCTTGTACCACCTTCACATTTGGCGAACATCTGACTCCATTGAGAAATGCGTGCGCGTTGCTGACCCGGCGGCCATTGCGGAAGGTGAACTGATACAAGCCAAGACCTTCTTGCCGGGCGCCGTTGAAATCGGTGTTTTCTGCATGCCCCAGGAGCTTGCCGGCGTCAATGACATGTTGAACCAGCGGATGGTGGCGCCCCCCGATGCTGGACACCTTCAGCGGGCCGCCAGCGCCGTGCCATTCACTGGCACCGAGATCGTTGTCTTCGGAGCGAAGGAAGTAGGGCAGTACGTCGTTCCATGACCAGCCTTCATTGCCCATGCTTGCCCACCCGTTGTAGTCTTCGGGTTGGCCGCGGATATAAACCATGGCATTGATAGCGCTAGAGCCGCCGAGTAGTTTTCCTCGCGGCCAGTAGTCGGTGCGGCCGCCCAGTTGCGCTTCGGGGGCCGTGGTGTACGACCAATTGAGGCTGTCGTCATGGAACAGTTTCCCGTACCCCAGGGGCATGTTCACGAAGAACCGGTCGTGTGTGCCACCGGCTTCAAGCACAAGCACGGAATGGCCCGCCTCGCTAAGCCGCGCAGCCAAAACACAGCCTGCCGTGCCACCACCCACTATGACGAACTCTGCAGAAAGGCCAGGTGTCGTTTGCATCCCGTCACCTTTCGCGTGGAACTGGCGTAGTAGGGACCGTCAGATCGTGCAGCGACTCGGGCATCCAACTGCGTACAATTCGGTGGGCTTTGAAAAAACAGCGTCCGTAGTGCGCAAGCGCGGCCTCGTCTATCTCGAAACCGAGCCCGGGCAGAGTCGGTGGCTGCAGGGTGCCACGGTCGTGACGCCAGGATTCGGTCAAGATCGAATCCCTGGCCTCAGCTGTCCAGCCAGGGGGGCTCAGCGGATATTCGTACTCCATCTCGTTGGCGAAACCGCTGGCAAGCAGCACATGCATATTAACGGCGAAACCAATACCATTGCTCCAACTGTGACCGGTGAACTTGAGGCCCGCCTCCCGAACCAGCTTGGCAACCTGCAGGGTTTGCGAAATTCCGCCTGTCCACATGGCATCTGGCTGAAAGATGTCATAGCAGCGCTTTTCGACCATGTATTTCAACTCCGGAAAGCCGGAAGTGTGAAGCTCTCCTCCGGATACGGGGACTCTGGAGTAAGCCGTGAGATCTGCCATCTGGTCGTACCACTCCATGAACAGCGGTTCTTCGACCCATTCGAGGCCCGCATCGTAGGCTGCATCACAGAAGCGCTTTGCCCTGGCCAGATCCCACTTGGGCCCGGGGCCGTTGGCTGTTTGCCAAAACGCCTGATTGCAATCGACGGCAATCTTCAGTTTGCCGCGCAGAGCCTCTGCCGGTTCCTGGATCTGGCGAATGTCGACACGCTCGTCGAAGTCATGGACGCGCACCTTTAAGGTTGAGAACCCTTCTTCGTGGCGTGCCCAGCATTCCTCGATGCGCGCTCCGACATCCTTGACCTCCCCGGAAGATGCATAGAGTCGCAGCGGCGTGGCTTCACCTCCGAGCAGGCGATACACTGGCTGACCGGCGAGTTTGCCTTTGATGTCCCAGAAGGCAGGTTCGATCCAGAAGTTGCGCAATCCCCCGTAACCTGGCACGCGCAACATCTCCAGGACGTGGTCGATGTCGGTCGGATCCTTACCGAGGAATGCGTGCGCCAGAAAGTCGCCTATCCCTGCTCGCTCGCGACCCATTGCCGTGAAGGCGCTGAATCCTTCGACCCCATCTTCTGTACGCAACCGGATCAGATAGTAGGCGCTTGACGTTCGTGTCCCCCCAACCACCCAGGCCGGGGAAAAAGGGGCTGGCAATGGGGTCTGGACGAGGTATAACTCGATCGATTCAATTCGGGACATTTTGTGAGAAGGTATGGTTAGCGTAAATAAATGATAGCGCTAACACTTTCGTGTTGTCAAGCCCTAAAATTCTGCCTTTTCCAATGTTAACGTGGTGGAGAATGGCCTATTAAGAGCCATTTTGGTTTGCTGGAAGTAGTCCGCTATCATGCGCTGATGAAGAACCAACATAGGCGCTCAGCGCGTGAAGGAGTAAAGAGCATTCGCATTGAGGATGTCGCCCGAGAGGCGGGCGTGGCACCAATGACAGTCTCGCGTACCATCAATAAGCCCGATACTGTGGCCGAGAAGACCCGGCAAGCGGTGCTTGCAGCGATTGAAAAGGTTGGGTACATCCCAAATCATGTTGCAGGCGGGCTGGCATCACGCAGCTCTCGGACGGTTGGTTTGATCATTCCACACATCAACAATTCCACCTTTGCAGACAGGGTACAAGGGATGACGGATGTTCTGAATCGCGCCGGCTACAACCTCTTGTTGGGTCTGAGCGGCTATTCCGAGGAAACTGAGTTCGATCAGGTGACGGCATTCCTAGGCCAGCGAGTTGCCGGCTTGTGCCTGACTGGCACAACCCACGCGGGGAAGACGCGCGCATTGCTCTTGCGCGCGGGCATCCCCGTAGTTGAGACCTCCACTTTGGCAGGGCCGTTCATAGACATGGCAGTAGGCTATTCAAACGAGCAAGCTGCGCGCGCCATGGCTGAGTACCTTGTGTCGTGCGGATACCGCAAGTTGGCGATGATCAACGCCCAGCAGCGCCACGACCGCAGTTTGGCTAGGGAACGTGGATTCCGTGCTGGCCTGCTAGCTTCGGGGGTCGAGTTGAGCTCTAAGGCTGTCTTCATGTCCGAGACCAGCCTGGCGATAGGTGCCAAGGCATTTGTAGATGTGATCTCCGCGGTGCCTGACGTCGAAGCCATTTTTTGCGCCAATGACGTTCTCGCCGTTGGCGGAATGCTGGAGGCGCAACGTCGCGGTATCCGAGTGCCGCAAGACATCGGGTTTGCTGGCTTCGACGACATCGAGCTAGCGCAGGAGTTCACTCCCGCGCTGACGACGATTCGTCTCAAGCGCTACGAGGTGGGGTCAGTGTCCGCTTCTATGCTGCTTGAAAGAATCCATGGCGGCTCACCCGAGGCGCTTGTTTTGGATCTCGGCTACGAAGTCGTTCCGCGATCTTCTACACGACGCCTATAGGTAAAGTATCTGCTAAGCGAGGCCTGGGGGTCTGCGGGCACTATAGATTCGGCCCATTGAAGTCTTGAATTCCTGGTGACTGCCCCCATGTTTAGATCATGGAAAAAGAAGACGCAA
>CAIWWN010000245.1 GCA_903916355.1 uncultured Burkholderiales bacterium
TCGTCTGAACCGGCAGTCAACAAGGCTTCGATGGCGCCATCGGTCAACAAGGGGCACAGTGCAAAAGCCATGTTGGCCGAGTTCAGCATTTCGCCGCAGGCCGCGCCAATGGTTTTGGGCAAGCCCTGCCCGCCAAATTCGGCCGGGTGCTGCAGACCTTGCCAGCCGCCTTCGGCGTATTGCTTGTAAGCATCCTTGAAGCCCGGAGTCGTGGTCACGCCGCTGCCGTTGTGAAACGAAGGGTTTTTGTCACCCTCCCAGTTCAAAGGCGAGATCACGTCCTGATTGAGCTTGGCACATTCTTCCAGCACCGCTTGGGCGGTTTCCAAGCCAGCATCTTCAAAGCCTGGAATTTGCGCGATCTGGTCAATACGGGCCAGATGCTCAATGTTGAAAAGCATGTCCTTCAAGGGGGCGATGTAGCTCATGTCAGGTCTCCAAAAATACGAATGCAGAAAATGGTGCAGGTCAAGCAGGTACAAAAAAGGCATCGCAAGCGATGCCTTGGTGTCACGCCAATGCGATCAGAGTGCGCTCACCAACTCGGGCACGGCAACGAACAAGTCCGCTTCCAAGCCAAAGTCTGCCACGCTGAAGATCGGCGCTTCAGGGTCCTTGTTGATCGCCACGATGACCTTGCTGTCCTTCATGCCGGCCAAGTGCTGAATCGCACCCGAAATGCCACAGGCGACATACAACTGCGGCGCCACGATCTTGCCGGTTTGGCCCACTTGCAAATCGTTGGCGGCGTAACCGGCATCGACCGCAGCGCGGCTGGCACCAATGGCAGCGCCCAGCTTGTCGGCCAGCGGCGTCATGACTTCGTTGAATTTCTCGGCGCTGCCCAAGGCACGACCACCCGAGACAATGATCTTGGCGGCGGTCAATTCGGGACGGTCGTTCTTGGCGATCTCGCTGCCCTTGAAGCTACTCTTACCGCTGTCAGCAAGAGCCGCAGCGCTTTCCACTGCGGCCGACCCCCCGGTGGCGGCCGCGGCGTCAAAGCCGGTGGCGCGCACGGTGAGCACCTTGATCGCGTCGGTGCATTGGACGGTGGCAATGGCGTTACCGGCGTAGATCGGGCGCTCAAAGGTATCGGGCGAATCCACTTGGGTGATCTCGCTGATTTGCGCGACATCCAACTTGGCCGCGACGCGCGGCGCCACGTTTTTACCGGCCGCTGTGGCAGGGAACAAAATGTGGCTGTAATGGGCAGCGATGGCCAGCACTTGCGCGGCCAAGTTTTCGGCCAGGCCGTGGGCCAGGCTGTCGCTGTCGGCATGGATCACTTTGCTCACGCCCACAATCTGAGCGGCGGCGGCGGCGGCAGCAGCAGCGTTGTGGCCGGCCACCAGCACATGCACCTCACCGCCACAGGCCAGCGCTGCGGTCACGGTGTTCAAAGTAGCGCCTTTGATCGAGGCGTTGTCGTGTTCTGCAATAACCAGTGCGCTCATGATCAGATTACCTTTGCAACGTTTTTCAATTTATCGACCAGCGTGGCGACATCGGCCACCTTGATGCCGGCACTGCGCTTGGCGGGCTCAGAAACTTTGAGCGTCTTGATGCGCGGCGTCACGTCCACACCCAAATCTTCAGGCTTGAAGATGTCGAGTTGTTTTTTCTTGGCCTTCATGATGTTGGGCAAGGTCACGTAGCGCGGCTCGTTCAAGCGCAAGTCGGTGGTCACCACCGCAGGCAGGGTGATGGAAAGTATTTCCAGGCCGCCGTCAATTTCACGAGTGACTGAGGCCTTGCCGTCCGCAATTTCAATCTTGGAGGCGAAGGTGGCTTGCGACACATCGGCCAGCGCGGCCAGCATCTGACCGGTTTGGTTGCAATCGTCATCGATCGCTTGCTTGCCCAAAATCATCAAGCCAGGCTGCTCTTTGTCGAACAAGGCTTTGAGCAACTTGGCCACGGCCAAAGGTTGCAAATCCAGGTCGGCAGGGGTCTCCACCAAAATGCCACGGTCCGCGCCAATCGCCATGGCGGTGCGCAGGGTTTCTTGGCATTGCGTCACACCACAAGAGACGGCGATCACTTCAGAGGCCACGCCTTTTTCGCGCAAACGCACAGCTTCTTCGATGGCGATCTCGTCAAAGGGGTTCATGCTCATTTTGACGTTGGCGATGTCCACGCCGGTGCCGTCAGATTTCACGCGGACTTTCACGTTGTAGTCCACCACCCGCTTGACGGGAACCAAAATTTTCATGAATACATCTCCGTAGATTGAATAGGAATGATCGGCCTGGCCAGCATGGGGCAGAGTTGACGTTAACGTAAACGTCAATTGTGCACCAGAACGGTTTTAAAAAACAAGTTCATCAAAAAAGCACGGTCGTACTAAATTCTAACCGACCTGCAAAGAATCAGAACCGCTATTGTGCAAGGATAAAACCTAGGGAATTCACCGACCGATCGGTCGGTTAATACGTACTACCATATCGCGTTGTCTGAAATAATCAGACCTACCACTGTTTTGCAATCCCCTGTTCGGAGCTTCCACATGAAAAAAACACTTCTTTCCCTGGCCTGCGCTGCGGCGGGCATGTTGTCATTGGGCGTGCAAGCGCAAACCGTGCTGACCGTCTCCAGCTGGCTGCCCCCAAGCCACACCACCAGCATGGCGCAAAAAGAATGGTGCGACCTGCTGGAAACCAACACCCAGGGCCGTGTCAAATGCAATATCTTGCCCCGCGGAGTATCGCCTGCCCCCGGTACTTATGACGCCGTGAAAAACGGCTTGGCCGATTTGTCCTTCACCGTCCACGGCTACACACCTGGCCGCTTTGTGCACACGCAAATGACCGAGTTGCCGTTCTTGGGCAACAGCGCCGAAACGATTTCTGTGGCCTTGAGCCGTGTCAGCGGCAAGCACCCTGAGTTTGCTGCCGAACACCAAGGGGTCAAAGTCTTGACCCTGTTCTCACACGGCCCTGGCATTGTGTTCAACACCAAGCGCGCGATCACCAAAGTGGAAGACCTGGCCGGCTTGAAGTTCCGCGTCGGCGGCGGCATGGTCAACGAAATGTCCAAAGCCTTGAACATGAATGTGACCCTCAAACCCGCGCCAGACTCGTATGAGTTGCTGTCCAGCGGCGTGATGGACGGCACCTTGTTTCCAGCCGAATCCACCGAGTCATTCAAGATCGACAAGATCATCAAGCACGCCACCACTTTCCCAGGCGGCCTGTACAACACCAGCTTCGTCTTCATGATGAACCAAGCCAAGTACGACAAATTGTCGGCCGAAGACAAAAAGGCAGTGGACGCCATCTCCGGCGAAACCGCGGCACGCCTCTTTGGCCGCGGCTGGGACAAAGTCGACCGTCGCGCATTTGCCTTGATGCAAGCCAACAACGTGGTGGTCACCAAAGCCGATGCCAAGTTCGTCGCCGAAGTCAAAGCCAACGCGCCGCAAGGGCTGCAGCTGCTGGAGCGCTCGGTCAACATCAACAGCGGCACGATGAACCATGAAGGCGTGCGCGAAGTGGGCAAGCTGTTTCGCGAGCA
>CAIWWN010000246.1 GCA_903916355.1 uncultured Burkholderiales bacterium
CCGCGCACTCATGTCCAAACCATACCGAATCACATCGTTCAAAGGCGCCAGCGAAGCTGCGCAAGCCATTCGGGATTTAATTTCCCGTGTGGCGAACTCGAACGCGACCGTGTTGATCACGGGTGAAAGTGGTACGGGCAAAGAGTTGGTGGCGCGGGCCCTGCACGACGAATCGAATCGTGCCGGTGGCAACTTTGTGCCGATCAATTGCACCGCGATTCCGAAAGAGTTGATCGAGAGCGAATTGTTTGGTCACCGCAAAGGTGCTTTCACGGGTGCCTTGAACGACCGCATCGGCCGTTTTGAGATGGCCCATGGTGGCACCATCTTTTTGGATGAAATTGGCGACTTGTCGATGGACATGCAAGTCAAGTTGCTGCGTGTTTTGCAAGAACGTACGGTCGATCCGGTCGGGGGCTTGAAGCCGGTGCACGTGGATGTGCGCGTGGTGGCAGCCACACATTGCGATTTGGAGGCTGCGATTGAAGCGGGCAAGTTCAGAGAAGACCTGTACTACCGCCTGAACGTGTTGCCGCTGAAAACGCCGGCGCTGCGTCAACGGCCTGATGATGTTCCAGAGTTACTGGCCCACTTTGCGCAGTTGTGTGTAAAACCTCATGTTCGACCGATTGCCTTCAATGAAGATTTTCTGGATGCGTTGAAGTCGTATGCTTGGCCCGGTAATGTCAGGGAATTATCCAACTTGGTTGATCGTTTTAGCACCTTGTTTACAGGGCAAAAACTGTCCTTGAGTACGGTGCCTGCGGATCTTTTGCCAAGAGGCTTGGCTCAAATGCAGATCGAGCGTTGCGCTCATCCTGCAACAGCGCTCAAACCGATGCCGACAAAGACGGCCAAAGTCACATCCATTTTCAGCACAGTCTCGCCCAGTTTGATTGAGGATGTTGAAAACAATCCTGTGGAGGACATCATTATGTTAGCCCTGGGCTTGGAGAATTTACCCGAAGAAGGGATATCCCTCAAGGATCGACTGGCTGAAATCGAGCGAGATTTGATTGTGCAAGCTTTGGCCCGGACTGAAGGCAATGTCTCGCAAACTGCCCGCTTGCTGAACTTGCAGCGCACCACCTTGATTGAAAAGCTCAACAAATACGACTTGCGTCAAGGTGTGCTTAACGTCTCTGCGGCGGCTTAAACCGACCTTCCAGTTTGCCTGAACGCCAGTTCGCCAGCCAGTTTGAAAATGGTTTGAGAACGAGCGCTACACCCCTGTGAACTTACCTGATTGATTATTTCGCCGGCTGAGCGCCCATTGCGTTGGGTGAAGCCAAGGGCGCATCGTTGGCCGAAGCCCGTGGAAATTGCACCATTTTTTCACGTTGCTTGATGGCCGCCGCAGCCGCCGCAGCCGCGGCGTTATCGCTGGCTTGGCGATCCCGTTGCATCTTGGCGACGGCTTCCATTTCTTTGCGCAGGCCACCCGCATCACCCACTGAGCCCTGAATGGCTTGCAAGTTGGTGGCGATGGATTTAAGCGCAGCGGCTTGCGCTTGCAAACGCCCGTCCAAACTTTGCACTTGCTTGGCCAACGCAGGATCGGTCGGGCCGGCTTTGGCCGTGGTTTTCTCAGCTGGTTTTTCGGCCGCTTTGGCGGCCATTTCCTCGGCCTTTTTAGACATCTCTTCCAAGCGCCCATCCATTTTGGATTGGGCTGCGGCAATGCCTTCTTGTTTGCCTACCAATTCTTGCAGGGCTTCGTTGACGGAGCCGACCAATTCCATGGAGCTGTCCAAATCACCCACGCGTTTGCCGACCACCGTGACCATCGCATCGAGTTGCTTGACTCGGCCCGACAGCGAGAATGCCATGGCGCCAAAAATGGAGGCCGCAATGACCATCAGACCGCCGGCAATGCCAAACAGCATCAGCGTTTGTTTTTGTTGCTTGGCCATGTTCAGCGCCACTTGCTGTGTGATGGTGCGCAAATCGGCCGTCGCGGTTGTCGCCAGCATGGCTGCACGGTTGGCCAAATCGCCTGAATCCATGACGGTTTGTTTGATGTCCTGCATTTCGGCGTCACTGAGTTGTTGCTCTGTGACCGAGGCATCAGCGTGAGCAGCGGCCGGTGCTGCATGGTCTTTTTCAGCGCTGGGGTGAGAGGTGTGTTCGGTCATGGTGGACAGTCCGGTTGGGGATCAATGGCCTTTAGCAGGCTTTTTGGCGGCTTCTTTGTCTTTGCCCTTGGCAGCGGCCGGGGCGGCTACGGGAATGGGGGCAAAAAGAGGCTTCTCCAGTTTTTCAATTTGGCCACGAATTTGGTCGTTGGCAATTTTCAATTTCACCACCCGGGCCGGGAAGTTCATCTCTGCCATATAAGAAGGGGTCGGTGCAACTTCTTCTTTTGCCTTTGAAGTATCGGCTTGAGTGAGCACTTCTTGAGTGGCGGATGACGGTGAAACGGAGGCCTCCGGGGTCGCGTCAGTCGCAATCAAGTCCAGCGAAGGCAAATCACTCATCACGTGGCTCAAGGGATGGGCATCCTCGTGAGCGAGGCCTTCTGCCGCAGTGGCGCCCTCACTCACCATGTGATCGGGTTGATCGACCGTACCCTCACTCACTATGTGGTCAGCCTGTTCGGACGTGCCCACGCTCACCAAACGATCGGCCTCTTGGGCGGCGGCGGCTTTGTGCGCCATCCGGGCCTCTTCAGTCGGGTTGTGACTCACGACTTGCGCCATCGCAATCAGTTCCACTTCTTCGTCGGGGTTGACGATGGTGTTGCGAATTTGCGGTTCCATGGGGATGGCGGTTTTATGCACTGCGGTATGGCTGCCTTCAGGCAGGTGAACTTCGTGCGGATTGCCACTTGAAATGATGTCTTGTTGTTCAGTCATCGACGCGCCTCTTTGGGTTTGACGGTGTTTTTGTTGTCACGCGGGCTGAGTCGTTCGATCAACTGGGCTGATGAAAACGCAAAAGCCAGGCGCGGGGTTTGGGCTTGTTGGGTGAACTCGATGGCGGCGCTTCTGGATTTAAAAGGGCCAGATACCAGTGCAAATTGAGCCACCTTGTCGCCCGGTTTGTAAATGGCCACGATATGAGTCTCAAGCAATTTGGGATTGGCTTGCTGCCAGGCGACGACATTTTTTAAGACCGGCAAGGCTAGGTGCTGCACGACGTAACTGTCGGGGGGCAATTTTTTTGCCCAGGCTTGACCCGCAGCGGCTTCGCTGGGCAACTCGTCCAACGGGTCGGTAGCGCTGTTGACGGCGGGTGCTTTGGCTGTTTCTGCCACTTTCACCTCGGCGGCTTTGGCGACTTTTTTGCCGTCAGTGGTTTTGCCTTGGACCGAATTGCTGGCCGTCTTGGCGTCCTGGTTCTCTGCGGTCGTGCTGGCGCTGAGGAACTGGAAGGAAGAAGGGTTCAGCCAGTACATCAAAACCGTACAAGCGGCCAAGAGTGTCAAGATGGCCGCTCCCCATTGGACCACCCGCAGCCACTTCGCGCCGCCTTTGCGGGGCGAAGTTTCGGCCATGCTGGGCTTGCGACGCGTGAAAGGGTTGGTGAATCTTTTTTTCACCAAGGGCTCTTTGAGGGGTTGTTCTTCCGAGGTGTTGAGTCTATTCAAGAAGGCGCGCACCGCTTTTTGCTGTGCCTGGCCTTTGGCCTGTGCGATCAATTGTTCTTTTTGCGCGGCGTGGGGAAGGGTAATTTCCCAACGCGTGATGTTCTTACCAAAAGCCGCTAAAGAAGGCTGGGCTTGCCGGGACGTGTCCAAAAACAAGATCAAGCGGATATTGGCCCCTGGAAAATTGTGCACCAGACTGGCCAGCAGTTGCAACTCATGATCGGGCACCGCGGAGGCGTTGTTCAAGACCCAGAACTGGGTGGCCAAAATATTCTTGCGCCCCTGCATGGCTTGCGCCAAGGATTGACTTTTTAAGGCTTGATTGAAGCGAGCCAGTAAGTCGTCAGAGCTGATGGGGAAATAAACTTCAACTTTGCTCGTTGGTGTGAACTTGCGCAAACGGGCAATCAGCATACTGCCGTAATGCTCTAGGACAGCTGAATGCGTCGACAAAATCGCAACATTCAAACCGTCTCGGGTCAGCGATGTCACACAACCGTCGACCAGTTCGCGATCATCGGGCTGAAAGTAAAAGTCTTCCAACTCCGGTGCCAGGGGGCGCGACAGATTGAACATAGGGTCCGCTCCTTAGGGGTTGATCAAATTGCCATCTGCATCGAACTGCATGTCCTTAGGCAGTTTGGGTGCAGGGCGTTGCATCGGTTGAACACCGGGTCGAATCTGAGCCAAATTAAAGACATAGGCCAGCACTTGGGCTACTGCATAGTACAAGGCTTCAGGAATGGACCGGTCGGTCTCGGTGGTGAAGTAAATCGCACGGGCCAGGGCGGGGGAAGAGAAAATTTCAATCCCGTGGAGTTTGGCTTCTTCACGGATCTTGGCGGCAATGTGGTCAGCGCCCTTGGCCAACAAAATGGGCGCACCATCGCCAGCGGGGTCATATGACAAAGCCACTGCAAAGTGTTCGGGGTTGGTGATCACCACATCCGCGTCTTTCACTTTTTGGATCATGCGGGCATTGCTCATTTCGCGTTGCCGTTGACGAATCTTGGCTTTGACTTCGGGCTTGCCTTCCATGTCCTTCATCTCGTCTTTGATTTCTTGCTTGGTCATGCGCATGCGTTTGATAAAGACATAGCGCTGGTAAGGGGCATCGATCAAGGCAATGAATAAAAGACACAAAGACAGCCACAGTGCAGATTCGGCGATCAACAAGCCCGCAGCTTCCAAAGCGGGTTGCAGGCTCATTTCGCCCATGTGCAGCAATTCACCCAAGTGACGTGTGACCAAAATCCACAACACGCTGCCAATCAAAGTGAATTTGGTGATGGATTTGAGTAACTCCACCCAGGCTTTGCTACCAAAAATACGGGCGAAACCGGCGCCCGGATTGAGCTTGCCGAAGTTGGGCAATACGCTTTGCAGCGAAAATAGATAACCGCCAGTGGCTCCGCTGGCCAAAATGGCGACAACGGCAGTCAGTAAGAGCAATGGCAGCACCAACAGCAAACCATCGCCCATTTGCTGACCAAAGGCCAAAGGCAGGAGGTTGGGGGAGTCCAGGGTTTTGCGATCAAAGGTGAAGCCGGCCGCAAATTGCTGAGACAGGCGAGCCACCCAGACGCCGCCGATCATGAACATGATCAGCATGGCTGAAATGGTCACGGCAGCCGCCGGTAATTCGGAGGAGCGCGCAACTTGACCGTCCTCGCGCGCTTTGCGAAGTTTGCGCGCCGTCGGCTCTTCGGTCTTTTCGGATGAATCACTTGCGCTCATGGCATGTTATCCATTCAAGGCAGGCCGACCAGGCTGCGGGTTTGCGTCAGGCCTTGCAGCCACATCCATTGAATACGTGCGCCAATGCTGGGCAAGCTCAAAATCATGATCATGAAGCCGGCAATCACCATGGCGGGAAAACCCAATGAAAAAATGTTCAAGCTGGGTGCCGCGCGGGTCACCACGCCCAAGCCGACGTTGATGAACAAGAGCGTCACCATGACGGGCAAAGCAGTCAGTAAGCCACCTAAGAAAATCATCGAACTCCAGGTCACCAGCTGCCCCCAGGCGGCTTGGCCCATCAGGCCTTTGCCAATGGGCATGCTGTTGAAGCTGTCAATCACCAAACCCAAGAGCAGGGCATGCCCGCCCAAACCGACAAAAATCAGGGTAGACATGACGATCAGAAATTGGCCAATCACGGGTACGTTACCCACATTGGGATCGATCATGGTGGCCATGGACAGGCCCACGGCATTGGAGATGGATTGACCCGCGATCAAAATGGCGGCGGTGACCACTTGCAAGACCAAACCCATGACCAGGCCAATACTCAATTGATTGAAAATTTCCAGCAACCCGGCCGCAGAGAGAGGGTCAATGGTGGGCCAATCGTGCAAGGGGTAAACCAGCCAGGTCAAGGTCAGGGCCAATAAAACGCGAATGCGCAGCGACAGCGCGCGAAGCGAAAAAACCGGTGCGGCAATCAGCAAGGCTGAGATGCGCAGCATGGGCCACAGCAGCGTGTAAAAACGCTCAAGGAGTTCAGTGGCGACGAAATTCATGATGGGCGACTGGTCAGCGGCAATCCGCTTAAACGAATAAACCCGGGATGCGCTGAAAGATGCTGCGGGTGTAGTCCACCAAGGTGGTCAACTGCCAGCTGCCAATCACCGCCAAAGTCAGTGCCAACGAGGCCAGTTTGGGAATGAAACTCAGTGTCATTTCATTGATCGATGTGGCGGCTTGCAAGATGCCAATGACCAAACCGACGATCAAGGAAACACCCAGCAAGGGCGCTGAAATCAGCACCGTCATCCACAGGGCTTGACGCCCTAAATCCACCACCGCCGCAGTATCCATGTCCAGCTCCTCTTGTCAGGTCACAAAACTGGCCGCCAACGATCCGAGGATCAGGCTCCAGCCGTCGACCAGCACAAACAACATCAATTTGAAAGGCATCGAAATCATCATCGGTGAGAGCATCATCATGCCCATGGACATCAGCACGCTGGCGACAATCAAATCGATCACCACAAACGGGATGTAGATCAAAAAGCCAATCGTGAACGCGCTTTTCAGCTCCGAGGTGATGAAGGCCGGCACCAAGGTGGTGAAGGGCACGTTGTCGGGACTGATGGCATCGGCCTTGCGGGACATTTGCATGAACAGCGCAATATCGTCTTCGCGGGTTTGCTTCATCATGAAGCCGCGCAAAGGCTCTTCGGCCGCGGCCAGCGCTTTGTCAAACGCCATGCCTTTTTCCATGTAAGGCACCAAGGCGTTGAGGTACACATCGTTGAGCACCGGGCTCATGATGAACAGGGTCAAGAACAAAGCCAGGCCCACCAGCACCGTGTTGGGTGGGGTTTGGCCCGTGCCCAGGGCTTGGCGCAGGATGGACAGCACGATGATGACGCGGGTGAAGGCGGTCATCATCAGCACCAAAGACGGCAGCAATGTGAGCGACGTCATCAGCGCCAGCAATTGCAGCGTCAGACTGTATTGCGTGCCGCCTTTGCCGCCCGTGACGTTCACCAGCGGCAGGCCTTGCGAGACAGCAGCCAGGGGAAAAGCCAGCAAAGCCAATGCGGCCAGCCAGAATTTCAAATTACGAGACATGGTGGGCCTCGCTAGGGTCAATTTGTTCGATGGGTTCGACTTTCCACTGACCCAAGCTGTTAATTTGAGTGGGGGTGATGCTGATCAAAATTTCGTGTTCACCGACCCGGACCAAGGCCAGTTTTTGCCTTGTGCCCACGCCCAGGGTTTCCAGTACCTGCATTCGGCGTCCGGGTTGGCCCGAGGTGAGCATTTGCTTTTGCATGCGTTTGAGGCCCCACAGCACGGCCAACAGCAGCGCGATCACCAGCACCATGCTGCCCAGCATGCGCAACACTTCCATTCCGGTCAGACCAGCATTCATTCACAGACTCACAAATTCTTCATGCGTTCAGAAGCTGGGGCGACGCGGGTCAAGCGAATGCCGTAGCGTTCATTGACCAAGACGATTTCGCCTTGCGCCACCACGGTGTTGTTCACCAGCAAGTCCAGGGGCTCTCCAGCAATGCGGTCGAGTTCGACCACGCTGCCTTGCGACAAGCGCATCAGGTCGCGAATTTTGATCATCGCGCGGCCCACTTCAATCGATAAAGTGACGGTGATGTTTTGCAGCACGTCGGCATTGATTTGTCCGGACGCGTCGTCGGTAGGTTGGTCGTGTGTATCGCTCATGGTCGTTGTCCTGTGGGGTTCATTGCACGTCGGGGATGATGGCCCGCTCAATTTGTACAGCGGTTTGGGTGCCTAAAGTGCCCACCTGGGCTTCAAAAGCAGGAATTCCGTTGATCAGTAATTTGGCGTTGTCGGGTTTCTTGAAGTAGAGCAAATCACCGGCTTGCATGTTTTCGATTTCGCCAAACGAAGATTCGATGGCGCCGAGCAAGACACGCATTTCCAACGCCGCGTTGTCGACGGCGGTGGACAGGTCTTCGTGCCATTGTTTTTCGGAGTCTTCGTTGCCATCGCTGGTCTGTGCCCTGTTGCGCAGCAGTTCACGGGCGGGCTTGAGCGAGGCGTAGGGGTAGACCAAGTCGATGAAACCGTTGGCGTTGTTGCCTTCGGAGTCAAAGCGGGTCAGGATCACCAGGTCGTTCTCGTCCGCAATTTGTGCAAATTGGGGATTGATCTCTTGGCTCACCACCTCAAAGTCCAGCTCCATCACCGGAGCCCATGCTTCTTTCAGCGAACGGAAGAACACATCCAAAATCATTTTGATGATGCGCAGTTCAGTGGGCGTGAACAAGCGCCCAGAGGGCAGTTGGCCCACGCCGCGGCCAAAACCGCCAAAAAAGCTGTCGAGTGAGCTGAAGACCACCGTGGGGTCGATCACCACCAAGGAGTTGCCTCGCAAGGGGGTCATGCGCACGGTATTGACCGACAGAGGGGGTTTGAGTGTTTTGAGGTAGTCCCCAAAACGCACGATTTCGACCCGCTGGGGGTTGATGCGCGGGGTGGTACGCAGCATTTCCAGCAAACCCAAGCGAAACGTGCGGATGAACCGCTCGTTGATCATGTCAATCGAGGTGATGTTCACCCCCAGGCTGGAGTCTTCACTGGCCAGGTCGTGTTTTTTCACACGCGCCGTGGTGTTGAAGCCCGTATCGACCGGGATCGAGCCGTCACTCACGGCTTCGGTCAGAACGTTCAGTTCGTCTTGGGTCAGCAGTGAAGAGGCCATGGTGTCCGTTGCAGTCGCTGGGTCACAAGGTGCATCACTGCACGATGAAGTTGGTGAAGTAAACGTCTTCGATGCCGCCGAAGTCTTCGTACTTCTCCAGCAAGGTGTTCATCGTGTCGCGAATTTTTTGCGCCAATTCTTTGCGGAATTCAGGTTTAACCAGATCGGCATCGGTGGTCATGCGCATGGTGTCCATGATGGCCGAACGCATGGCAAAGTCATGCTTTTTGACGTTTTCAAAGACGCGGTCGTCATAGTGGGTCATGATGGCCAACTGTACCGACATGACTTTTTTGGAGCCACTGACGTTGACCAAGAACTCACGTTCAATTTGCATGTAGGTGTATTCAAAGCGCGTCAACTCAGGTGAGTTCTTCGCCACTTTGCCAGGAGGACCTTTCGGGCAGTCGGCTTTGGCGTCTTTGGCACCATGCTCGTCTTTGGCACCATGCTCGTCTTTGGCGCCGTGCTCAGCCGGCTTGGCGTGCGGGTCGGGTTTTGCATGCGGGTCGGGTTTTTCGCCATGCGCATCACCGCCTTTTTCCTTTTTCTTAGGCAAGCAGTCTTCTTTGGCCGCTTCGTGACCTTCGGCCGCAGCGGCCATTTCTTCCGGTGTCGGTGGCTTGGGGTTGAAGGCGCCCGACAAGAACAGCGTGGCCACCACAGTGGCCGCGATCAACACCAAAAGCACGACCACGCCCAGGACGATCATGATGATCGGCTTTTTCGATTTCTTTTCGACTTCCGCTTGGACTTCTTCAGCCATGGCTCACCTCTTGTTTAGTCATAGTCAAACAATGCGCCACCGGCCTTTAAAAGACCGGGTGACTCAAGCCAAGACGTCAAATCCGTCCAAGCTGCGTTGTATTTTCGTGGCGGGGGCCGACCCGATCTCAGCCTGCGCTGATGTCGGGGTGTCCTTGACGTTCGAGCGATCCTTTTGGGGTGTCGGATTTCCGTCAGATTGACGACCCGCGTCACTGTTCACCCAGACAGAAGCAACTGCCATGCCCGATTGTGACAAGGTATCTTTGAGTTTGGGCATACTTTGCACCATGAGCTCGCGCGTCAAGGGGTTTTCTGAGCGGAAAACAGCATCCAAACCTTTGGCGTGCATGTCCAATTCCACGTCGATGCGGCCTAAATTGGCGGGGTTCAGGCGCATTTGCAGTTTCCACTCGCCACGGGCGATCTGACTTTGCAGGCGCTCGGCCATGGCTTGGCCTAGGCGGTCGGCGAGCTGCTGGTAATGTTCTTGGCGCAGGGTTTGCGCCATGCCGGGCACAGGCGTTGGACCCGCTAGAGGGTTGTTGACGGTGCCAGGTCGGTTGAGGTCGTTGGTTGCCTGGTTGGACCAGCGGCTGTCGGCGGCACTCACGCCATCACCGGCTTTGTCATCTGTTGCCGCAGAGTCGGAGAGGTCCAGTGCTACGGAGCGGGTGGGCGCGCCCAAAGTGGTGGCGGTCAAGGCCCCCCAAGTGGCCGTCATCGCGGTGCCACTCATTTGGGTGAGTTGTTGGGTCACCACCGACCAGGCGGGGACCAGGCGGATGCGCATGGCGTCTTCAGTTGAGGGGTTGGCGGGGGCCAAGGAGGCCAAGCCTTCCGCCGCTGCGAGGGATGTATCCAATTGCGGCTGCGCTGGTGCGGTTAGGTTGATCGGTGCTGCGCCAGTAGTTGCGCGGGTCGGCAAGGCTACGGGAAGCAGGATGCTCTGCACGGCGGCTGAGGCCAAGGCTGAGGCAGTAGGGTTTGATGGCGCTGGCGTCTGTTGCAAGGCGGCCAAAGACAAGACTTTCAGTGGCAAGGGGGGCAAAGTCAGGGCGGGCAGTGGTTTTATGCTGGAACTCAGTTCCAAAGGTCCCAAAGCTGGTTCGCTCTGCGGTGACACAGATAAGGTGTTGGGTGCGGCCGGGGTGTTGGCGTCGATGGCCAAAGAAACCGGAGGGCTCGTCAGTTGCGGGACATTGGCCATCATGCCCCAGACCATCGCCTGTGGCGCTGCGGTATCGCCAGTCATTGAGGTCAAGGTTGTCTGTGCAGGGGTTTGAGATGTCGTCTTGGCTATTTTCGCGCTACTGACTTGTATTGAAATCTCGGCAGACAGTTGACTGGCCAGCCACGCGACGTTGACAGGCGAAGCCGTGGGGTCGGTGATGACGTTCAACTGAGGCCCTGGGGGGGCTGCATCAGTTGTGTCCTTGCCTGCCGTGGCCAATTTGCCAAACAAAACTTGAACTGCTGCCTCATCCAATCCCTGGGCCTTGGCAAATGCGGTCAAGCTGACAGGGTCAGGTTGCGCGTTGCTGGTCGTGATGACATTGAGTTGACTGCCCAGGAGTTCTGTTTTCAAATCAGCTGTTGCGGCGGCAACATCTTGCCGCTCATGGGTGGGGAGTAAATCGCGCATCAGTCCTGAAAAAATCCGACCATTGGGCGTGGTCTGAGCGTTGCCTGGTTCTGCCGTGCTGTCGACTCCTCTGGCAGTCTGCGCTGCACTGCCGGCCGAGGCCGAGCTTGGGGCAGCAGACGCCGGCGCCGGCGTTGCAGGGGCAGAAATCATCAAAGTGGCGTCCATGGCGTGTCCAGAGTTGTAGCGCTTTTCAGATCTGAAAAACAGCGATTGCCAGGGATATAGCAAAAACCGTGACCGGACAGGCTTTGCCACTGAAGCTCAAGGGTGAGCCGGCAGGGGTGGACTTCGGTGTCGGGTTTCATCGTGGCATGGACTTTGCAAAGAAGACTTGAACTTTGGTCATTTTTTGGAATGGAAAAACGCTGCCGGGCTTGATGCCTGGGGCTTCGCAAACATGAGCACCCTCACCCTGTCAACTCTCCGACAGAACCTGTCCCGGTTTGATTACACCGGCCTGGGTCTGCCTGCGTTGGTGCTGCTCATCATGGCGATGTTGGTGTTGCCCCTGCCGCCCTTGCTGCTCGACGTGTTGTTCACTTTCAATATCGCCTCCAGTCTGGTGATCATCATGATCGCCATTGGCACCCGCAAACCGCTGGAATTTTCTTCTTTCCCTTCCGTTCTGTTGTTCGCCACCATGCTGCGCTTGGGGCTCAACGTGGCGTCCACCCGGGTGATCCTGGTCAACGGCCATGAAGGCCACGAATCGGCTGGCAAAGTGGTGGCTGCCTTTGGTGAGTTCGTCATC
>CAIWWN010000247.1 GCA_903916355.1 uncultured Burkholderiales bacterium
CGGTCCCTGTTGTGAACGCCAGCACCGGGGAGATTAGGCAAGCGCAGATCTTTGTTGCTGTGTTGGGTGCGTCCAACTTCACCTATTCCTGCGCAACGCCCACGCAAACGGCGCAAGACTGGGTCGCCAGCATCATTGCCACCCTAGAGTTCATCGGTGGCGTGCCGCGATTGCTGGTGCCCGACCAACCTCGTGCACTCATGGCCCGCCCGGACCGCTATGAGCCAACCAACCACCGTTTGCTCGAAGAGCTGTCCAAGCATTACAACCTTCCCGTGTTGCCAGCCCGACCGGCAAAGCCGCGCGACAAGCCCAAAGTCGAAGTGGCCGTGCAGGTGGTAGAGCGCTGGATTTTGGCTCGCTTGCGTCACCAAAGATTCTTCAGCATGGGGGCACTGAACAAAGCCATTGCCGCGTTGCTGCAGGACTTGAATAACCGTCCATTTAAAAAACTACCAGGTTGCCGCTCAAGTGCCTTCGCAAGCCTTGACCAGCCGGCCCTGCAGTCCTTGCCTGCCACGCGCATGGCCATAGCCCGATTCAAGCCCGCCCGCGTCAGCATCGATTACCACGTGGAGCTTGAGGGTCACTATTACTCAGTGCCCCACCGCCTGGTGGGAGAGGTGGTGGAGTTGCGCATCACAGCCACAACGGTAGAGGTGTTGCATGGCCAGGCCCGTGTGGCAGCTCACGCTTTGAGTGCGCGCCGGGGCGCGCACTCTACGACGCCCGAACACATGCCGGCGTCGCACCGCGCACATCTGCAATGGACACCGGCCAAGCTTATCGCTTGGGGTGAACGCGTCGGAGCGGGCGCCGGCGCAGTGGTGCGTTGGCAGATGGAGCACCGTCCACACCCAGAGCAAGGCTACCGCTCGTGTCTGGGAATCATGAGCTTGGGGCGTAAATACGGCAACGATCGGTTGGAGGCCGCTTGCGCCCGTGCGCTGTCCATTCGGGCCCCGAACTACAAGAGCATTGCCTCCATTCTCAAATGTGGCCTTGATCGCCCCATTGATACCCCTATTGCCACCCAGGCGAGTTTGCCGCTGCATGAGAACGTGCGCGGCCCGGACTACTACCACTGATTAAAACGGACACTCAAGGAGAACAAGCATGCTCAACGAACACACACTGCAACAACTGCGCGCGCTGCGCCTGGAGGGGATGGCTGCCGCATTGGCAAACCCCGCAAACCAGATCGCTGCGGCCGAACTGCCCTTTGAACAGCGCCTGGCTTTGCTGGTGCAACGTGAAGTCGATTGGCGCGACAGCAAGCGCTTGGAGAGGTTGCTCAAAGCTGCGCGGCTGAAGGTCTCGGGCGCTTGCCTGGAGGACATCAATTGGAAAAGCTCGCGCGGTATTAGCCGCGAAGTTATTGGCGCGTTGGCCAACGCAGACTGGCTGCGCCATGGTCACAACGTGCTGCTGACTGGCGCGACTGGTTGCGGCAAGACTTGGCTGGCCTGTGCGTTGGGCCAGCAAGCGGCCCGCTTGGGATTCTCCGTGCTGTACGCACGCGCGCCCAGATTGCTGGAGGAATTGCATATTGCGCATGGCGATGGCAGCTTTGCGCGACGACTGAACCAGTTGGCCAAGCTAGACCTGTTGATATTGGACGACTTTGCCATCGCCCCCATTGCGGCGCACGAGAGAAATGATTTATTGGAATTGCTTGACGACAGGGTGGGCAGTCGGGCCACGCTCATCACCAGCCAGTTGCCGGTAACGGCCTGGCATGCATGGCTGGATGAGCCGACACTGGCCGATGCAATCTTGGACCGCATCGTGCATGGGTCACACAAAATTGCCCTTAAGGGGGAGTCAATGAGGAAGCTGGCCACGTCCGCCTAAGGCATTGAAAAATTAGCCCATTCCACAGTGATCGCGGGCAGTTGAGGTACGATTGCAAGCGTCACTCAGGACACCAGCGAAGGTGTCCGCCATCGCATGGAACTATGTCCGCGATCAACGTGGAATGAGTGTCCGCCATCAATGGAATACGCAGAGTGTGGGGAAAAATTGCCGACATGCAGAAAACACATACTCATGCAAAGATGGTGACCCGATTTTGCCTAATGGAGACCTGGCATGAACGAGATCGCGACAGAGACAGAAATCGAAACGACGCCCCGCACCGCTGCGGCCGTTCTGGGGGCCTCAGCTTTGCTGGAGGCCTGTGGCGGCGGCAGTGCAACCACCTCAACGCCTCCCACCGTGCCCGATACATCCCTGTTGGCCAGTTACGACTCCGCCCGCTTTTTACAGCACGCACAATTTTCATCAACAGAAGCCGAAATCTCCGCCGTCAAGTCGCAAGGCGCAAGCGCTTGGCTCGATGCACAAATGGCGCTCAATTCAAGCACAGGGGGCTATGACTGGCTGATGCAGCGCGGCTACGGCGTGGTCGATAAGAACAAATTTTATGAAATGGAGTACCAGTCCAACTACATGGCTTGGTACCAGATCATGGCCGCACCCGACGGGGTACGCAGGCGCATGGCCCTGGCTTTGTCTGAGTTTTTTGTCGTCAGTGGTGCGGGTGTGGGCACCATCAGTTGGCCCATGTTTGCCATGGGTGCCTATTGGGACGTGCTGTGTAAAAACGCGTTCGGAAACTTCAGAACTTTGCTGGAAGACATCACGCTGAACATCGCCATGGGCGAGTACCTCAATACGCTGGGCAACCAAAAAGAAGATGCCGCATCCGGTCGTTTACCCGACGAGAACTACGCCCGTGAGGTCATGCAACTCTTCTCCATCGGCCTGCTTCAACTCAATCTAGATGGCACGCCCAAACTGGGCGCCAACAGTCAACCGATTGAAACCTTCACCCAATCTGATGTGTCCAATCTCGCGCGGGTGTTCACGGGTTACGAGTCTGACAACTCTGAAGGTTTTTCGCAAAGCGCAGTGGCGCCCACCTACAGCTTGCTCAATGTGGGTTATACCCGCAGGCCCATGGTGCTCAATGCCAGTCGCCATTCCACTTTGCGCGCTGATTTTTTAGGTGCCGTGGTCGATGCCGGCACTGACGGCAAAACAGCACTTAAGATTGCACTCGACACGCTGTTCAATCATCCTAACGTGGGTCCATTTTTTGGCCGACAAATGATTCAGCGACTGATTTGTTCAGACCCCTCACCTGCTTATGTGGCCCGCGTGGCCACCGTCTTTAACAACAACGGCAAGGGGGTTCGCGGCGATTTGGCGGCCTTGTTCAAAGCCATCTTGCTCGATACCGAAGCCACAGGCGTAGCCGGCCTGACTTCCACGACCTTTGGCAAACTGCGCGAGCCCATGGTGCGCACTGCACAGTGGGCCCGCACCTTCAAGGCCACGTCACTCAAAGGCACTTGGAAAATTGGCAACCCCAATTACTCAGCGGTCGATGCGCTGGGCCAAAGCCCCCTGCAAGCACCCTCGGTGTTCAATTTTTTCAGGCCAGGCTATGTGCCGCCCTCCACGGCCATGGCGTTCAGCAAGGCCACTGCGCCAGAATTTCAGCTGGTCAATGAAAGCACGACCGCGTCATACATCAATTACCTTCAAAATTTTTATACCAAGGCATGTGGGTGCGCGCACCGGAGTTGATCACCTCGCCCGATAACGCCACACCGACCGATGGCCCGGACATCGTGCCCGACTACAGCGCCGAGCTGGCCTTGGTGGGCAACCCCTCGGGATTGATCAACCGGCTTAACCTGCTGTTGTGCGCCGGTCAGTTGTCCCCTGAAACGGTGGCGATGATGGTCAATGCCTTGAGCAGTGACGCAACCACCCTCAACGGCCCGGACAACGCCAAACGCAGCTATGTGGCCAAGGCGATCATGTTTGTAATGTGTTGCTCCGAATACCTGGTTCAAAAATAAGGAACTCGCCATGGACACTCTGCACAGCGCCACCTCCCGCCGCGACTTTTTGCTTCGTACCGGTCAAACCGCCCTCACCGGCCTGGCCGCGCCCTGGCTTCTGAACATGACGGCCATGGGCGAGGCGGCCGCCTTTACCGCCACCGATTACAAAGCCTTGGTCTGCGTGTTTTTGTTTGGTGGCAATGACTACGCCAACACCGTGGTGGCCTATGACGATGCGAGCTATGCCAAGTACGCCACCATTCGCGCGGCGGGATCAGGCGGCACCACCGGCATGGTGCTGGACAAAACCGCCATGGCAGCTACGGCCCTTCAGCCCACCACGCCATTGCCCGGTGGACGGCAGTATGCGCTCAACCCGGCCATGAAGGGCTTGGCCAATTTATTCAATACCGGCAAAGCCGCCGTGCAACTCAACGTAGGCCCCTTGATCTTGCCCTTGACCCGTGATCAATACAACAGCAGCGACCGCAATAAATATCCATTGCCGCCCAAATTGTTTTCTCATAATGACCAGCAGTCGGTTTGGCAATCCTCATCGCCCGAAGGCTCCACCATCGGTTGGGGCGGCAAGATGGGAGACTTGTCATTGGGCAACAACACCGACTCGCTGTTCACCTGCATATCGCTCACCGGCAACAACGTACTGCTGTCGGGCGACTCGGCGCTGCAATACCAGTGCAGCACCAGCGGTGCCATAGCCGTGCGCAACCTGAGCGACGGTTTCTTCTACCAAACACCCATGCGCGACGCGTTTGCCAGCATGCTGCAACAACCGCGCAAACATGTACTGGAAAACGAATACAACATTGTCATGAAACGCGGCATCACGGCACAGGCTAAAGTCGCTCAGGGCTTGTCCACCGTGAATTTGAACACCGTGTTTCCGGCTGGCAATTCGCTGGCTGACCAGCTCAAAATGGTGGCGCGGCTTATTGGCGCACGAAGCAGTTTGGGCGCCAAGCGGCAGGTGTTCATGGTTTCGTTGAATGGTTTTGATCTGCACGACTACCTCAACACCAAGCACGCCCCCCTGTTGCAGCAAGTTGACGAAGCCCTTACGGCTTTCTACCAAGCCACGGCGGAGTTGGGTGTGGCCAACCAGGTCACGGCCTTCACTGCATCGGACTTCGGCCGGACTTTGGCGTCGAACGGCGACGGCTCCGACCACGGTTGGGGCTCGCATCACCTGATGGTGGGCGGCGCCGTCAAAGGCGCTGCGTTTTATGGCTCGGCGCCACCTGTCAGCATCAGCGACACCGCTGCGCCGGATGACCAATGGCATGTCGGCCAGGGTCGCCTGTTGCCCAGCACAGCCGTCGACCAATACGCCGCCACTTTGGCCAAATGGTTCGGCGTGGCCGACAGCGAAATGGCCACACTGCTGCCCAACTTAAAGAACTTTGGCGTTGCAGCGGGC
>CAIWWN010000248.1 GCA_903916355.1 uncultured Burkholderiales bacterium
CCACCTTGAAGATGCTGACGGTGATGCTCTCGGGCACTTCGGGTCGGCTGGTGAACCACTCGGCATCGGCCCAGCTTTGCATCACTTCTTTGGCCTTGGCGTTACCGGCCTTGGCTTTTTCGGCGACGTCGTTGAAGAAGTCGAACATCAACAAAGTTTTCTTCAAGGCTTGCGCGGCCACAGCGGCCACTTCCGCGTCGTCGAGCAACTCGATCAAAGGGTGCACGTTGAAGCCGCCGACCATGGTGCCGAGCAATTCAGTCGCCTTGGATTTGGAAATCAATGCCACATGCAGTTCGCCATGGGCCACCGCAGCCAAGAATGACGCCTTGACTTTGGCGGCATCGTCCACGCCTGGCGGCACACGGTGCGTGAGCAAGTCCATCAGAAAAGCGTCTTCACCAGCGGGTGGCGCTTTCAACAACTCGATCAGCTCGGCCGTTTGCTTGGCATCCAGGGGTAGGGGTGGGATACCCAATGCGGCACGTTCGGCGGCATGGTCACGGTAGGCTTTCAACATGGTGTTCTCCTGTCTGTCAAAGTGAAATTAAAAAGGGGTTATCGACCCATGCCTGTCGTATCGATCAGGCTGGGCGGGGGGTTAATGACCATCTCTTTGGCAAAAGCCAATTGGTCGGGGTGAGCGCATTCATCGGCCAAACGGCGGCCTTTTTTTTGATCCATCAACATCGATTTATTGGCCAACTGCAACCACACCGCACCGGCTTTGGCGTCTTCCAAACGAATGGCGCCGGTGGTGGTCGCCACCGCCTTCATGCGGTAACGAAAGCCCTTGCCTTGCAGATTGAAGTACCCAGGCGCAGCAGCATCCCTGGCCACATGGATAGAAGCGCCCAATTCGCAGGGCATTTGGCCCACATGCACGCGTTGTGCAATCTCGATCGACTCGAGTGTCAATCGTTCTTCTGGGGATGCGGCAGGACGTTTGGGCGTTGTATTGGATTGCGCCCAGACCACAGGCATGCACAGCGCACAGAGCAGCGCTCCGATGATTCGTGTGTTCATGCGTGATCCCATGTTGGTGCAGTTCAATGCAATTGAAAATACGTTTTGATCTCGGGTGGCAAGACACGGCCGGTGTGATGGGCGCGTTCGATGATTTGCCAAAAATACCGGTAACTGGCGCGGTCATGCAACTGACCTTGGTGGCTGATGGGCGCCCACTCAGCCGCTTGTGCGGCCAACACAATCTCGCAAGCCAATTCAATTTCGGCCTCGTTGGGGGCCATGGCCTCCAAGATCGGGCGAATTTGCGCGGGGTGAATACTCCACATGCGGGTGTAGCCAAACTCGTGCGCGGCGCGTGCAGCAGCGGCACGCATGGCGGGCACGTCGTTGAACTCGGTCACTACACAATGCGAGGGGACCTTGCCGTGGGCATGACAGGCGCTGGCGATTTCGAGCTTGGCACGCACCACCAAGGGGTGGGTAAATTGCCCTTGTGCACCCATGCCATGCGATGGAATCGCACCGCCGTGGGCCGAGACGAAATCCATCAAACCAAACCCAAGCGACTGCACACGCGGATGCGCAGCGATCTCAAACGCACGGTGCACGGCTGCAGGCGATTCAATCAACACATGCAAAGGCAGGTCATGGGCGCCAGCCTGAATCAGGGCCTGCTCGGCCAGCAGCACATCGGCCAGCGACTCCACTTTGGGCACCATGATATGCACCAAGCGAGAACCCGCTCGGCCTGCAATGGTGGCCATATCGGCTTGGAAACTGGGATGGTCGACGGGGTGCACGCGCACGGCCACGCGGGCATCGGAGGCAGCATTCAAGGCCAACTCGGTGACCAGCGCGGCATGTTCGACCTCGCCGCCCACGGGCGCACCGTCTTCACAATCCAAACTCACATCAAACACGCAGGTGCCAAACTCTTGCGTCATCTCGGCTTGCAATTGCAGGCTTTTGCGCATCCGCACTTCGACACCGCTGTAATGGTCACAGACGGGCAACTGAAGGCCCGAAGCCTGGGCACCCAGCAGCACATCGCGCGGATGGAGCAAAGACGCCCCCACGCTAGGAATGGCGTGTAAGGCTTTGCTCATTTGGGCTCCTTGGTTCTCGCAGGGTGATCAGACCAAGTGGGCCACGCCTGCTTGCTCATCGGTCAACTCTTTCAAAGTCTTGTCGATGCAGCCTTGGCTGAAGGCGTCGATCTCCAGACCTTCAACGACTTTGTATTCGCCGTTTTCGCAAGTCACAGGGAAACCGAACATCACGTCTTTGGGAATGCCGTACCAGCCTTGTGAAGGGATGCCCATGGTGACCCACTTGCCGTGCGTGCCCAAGGCCCAGTCGCGCATGTGGTCGATGGCTGCGTTGGCGGCAGAAGCGGCCGATGACAAGCCACGCGCTTCAATGATGGCCGCGCCGCGTTTGCCCACAGTCGGCAAGAACACATTGGCGTTCCATTCTTGGTCATTGATCATGGTCTTGACGGATTCGCCGTTGATGGTGGCGAAGCGGTAGTCCGCATACATGGTGGGTGAGTGGTTGCCCCAGACGCACAGTTTTTCGATGTCGGCCACTGCTTTGCCGGTCTTGGCAGCGATTTGCGAAGCCGCACGGTTGTGGTCCAAACGCAGCATGGCGGTGAAGTTGCCTGGTTTGAGGTCAGGCGCAGACTTCATGGCAATGTAAGCGTTGGTGTTGGCCGGGTTGCCAACCACCAGGACTTTGACATCACGTGAAGCGACAGCGTTCAAAGCCTTGCCTTGTGCCGTGAAGATGGCACCGTTGATGGCCAGCAGCTCAGCGCGCTCCATGCCCGGGCCACGTGGACGTGAACCGACCAACAACGCGTAGTCGACGTCTTTGAATGCCGTCATCGGGTCGCCATGGGCTTGCATACCGACCAACAAAGGGAAGGCGCAGTCTTCGAGTTCCATCATCACGCCGCGCAGGGCTTTTTGCGGACCTTCGACGGGCACTTCCAGCAATTGCAAGATGACCGGTTGGTCTTTGCCCAACATTTCGCCAGAGGCGATGCGAAACAGCAGGGCGTATCCAATTTGGCCAGCAGCGCCAGTGACGGCAACGCGAACAGGTTTTTTGCTCATGGTGTGAACTCCAGAAGTGTTGTGAAAGAGGGATCGCAGCCCCCATCCGGCACACTGCCAGCGAGGCTGTCCGGCAAGCCGGCCTAAAGCGCACAGGTCAAACCCATGCGTACTGCAAACAGCTTTCGAGTGTACCCGCGAAAACCCTGATTCGTCAATCTGTCTTATGTCTTATATAAGATATGATGAGCCACTTCCTGCTTCTCCATTTCGCAAGTCGCTTCGCATGAGTTGCCGCAACCTCGGCCCCAACGATGAACCACACCGCCACCTCCGCTGAGCTCCATTCCAGCGCGTCCGATGCATTGGCACCGACGCCTGCATTCAGCCCGCTGTACCAGCAAATCAAAGGCTTGATCCTGCAAGGGCTGCAATCGGGCGAGTGGAAGCCGGGCGAAATGATTCCCAGTGAAATCGATTTGGCGGCCCGCTTTCGGGTCAGCCAAGGCACGGTGCGCAAGGCGATTGACGAGTTGGCCGGTGACCATTTATTGGTGCGCAGGCAGGGCAAGGGCACTTTTGTGGCCACCCATGCCGAGCACCATGTGCAATACCGATTCCTGAAATTGCAACCCGACAACGGCGACCTGAACAGCGAGGGACCGGCGCAGCGCGAAATCATCGATTGCAAGCGCCTGCGTGCCACCGCCGAAGTGGCCCGCGCATTGGCACTGCGCGCCGGCGATGCGGTGCTGCAAGTTCGCCGCGTACTTTCGTTTTCAGGTATTCCCACGATTTTGGAAGACCTGTGGTTACCCGGCAGCCCCTTCAAGGGCTTGACCGCCGACCTCTTGGCGGACTACCACGGCCCGATGTACGCCTTGTTTGAAACCGACTTTGGCGTGCGCATGGTCCGGGCAGACGAGAAAATCCGCGCCGTGCTGCCCGATGACACCCAATGCCGGCTGCTGCAGGTCACCTCAGGGACTCCCCTGATGAGCGTTGAGCGTGTGGCGTATACCTACAACGACACGCCGATGGAGCTGCGCCGGGGCCTGTACCGCACCGACACACACCACTATCGCAACAAACTGAGCTGATTTTGTGGGTTTTCTAAATTTGAGCTCTTTGCTGAAATGCTCACGTCAGTTTGCTGCGTTGCAATAGAATCCGATGGTTTGTCTCTGGTTACCGCCTCGTTACTCACAGGAAAATATATGACTGATCTCGCCCGCAAGCGGCCTGAATTTCGCAATATCAACGCGCTGACCGACCTTCCTTCTTACCGCTTGCCCCCTGCAGGCTGGGTTTCCATCCTGCACCGCATCAGCGGACTCTTGATGTTCGCCTTGCTGCCTTTCATCATCTGGATGTTTGACAACTCCATCACCTCTGAATTTTCTTACGCCAAATTCACCGCCGTTTTCAACGTCGGTTGCAGCTTTGTGCCGGGCTGGATGATGAAGCTGTTGGCTCTGGCCTTGATCTGGGCTTATCTGCACCACTTTATTGCCGGACTGCGTCACCTGTACATGGACGTGAACCACGCCGTGAGCAAAGAGTTCGGCAGATCCTCGGCCTTGGTCACTTTGACTTCGAGCCTGGGCCTGACCGCCGTGCTGGGTGCCAAGCTGTTCGGCCTCTACTGAATAACAAGAAGGAATTAAACCTATGTCATCCGTCAATTACGGCTCCAAGCGCATCGTCACCGGCGCAGGTTATGGCTTTCGCGACTGGCTGGGCCAGCGGGTCACTGCGGCATTGATGGCCCTGTTCACGGTCATTTTGTTGGCTCGCGTGATCTTCACATCCGGCCCGATCGGCTACGAAGAATGGGCCGGTATTTTTGCTTCGCAATGGATGAAAGTGCTGACTTTCACCGTAATCTTGGCTTTGCTCTTTCACGTATGGGTGGGTGTTCGCGATATCTGGATGGATTACATCAAGCCCGTCGGTGTCCGTCTGGTCTTGCACATTGCTTCCATGGTTTGGTTGCTCGGCTGTGCGGGCTGGGCCATTCAAGTGCTGTGGCGTCTTTGATCACATCGTCCCTGTTTCAAATCTATATTCACCATGACATATTCCAAAGACAAGATCGCCAAACGTAAATTTGACGTGGTCATCATCGGCGCTGGCGGCTCCGGTATGCGCGCATCCTTGCAACTGGCTCGCGCGGGCCTGAATGTGGCGGTGCTCTCCAAAGTGTTCCCCACCCGTTCACACACCGTGGCGGCGCAAGGCGGCATCGGCGCTTCGTTGGGCAACATGAACGAAGACAACTGGCACTACCACTTTTATGACACCGTCAAAGGCTCCGACTGGCTCGGCGACCAAGACGCGATTGAATTCATGTGCCGCGAAGCCCCTAAAGTCGTTTACGACCTGGAGCACATGGGCATGCCTTTCGACCGCAACCCGGACGGCACGATTTACCAGCGCCCCTTCGGCGGCCACACCGCCAACTACGGCGAAAAAGCCGTGGAACGCGCCTGCGCAGCCGCTGACCGCACCGGTCACGCCATGTTGCACACCCTGTACCAGCAAAACGTGGCCGCCAAGACCACCTTCTTTGTGGAATGGATGGCCCTTGACCTGATCCGCGACGCCGACGGCGACGTGGTCGGCGTGACCGCCCTGGAAATGGAAACCGGCGAGATGTACACGCTGGAAGCCAAGACCACCATGCTGGCCACGGGTGGCGCAGGCCGGATTTTTGCAGCCTCGACCAACGCCTTCATCAACACCGGCGACGGCTTGGGCATGGCGGCGCGTGCCGGCCTGGCCTTGGAAGACATGGAGTTTTGGCAATTCCACCCCACCGGCGTGGCCGGTGCTGGCGTGCTGTTGACCGAAGGCTGCCGCGGCGAAGGCGCTATTTTGCGCAACAGCAATGGCGAGCGCTTCATGGAGCGTTATGCCCCCGCCTACAAAGATTTGGCGCCCCGCGACTACGTGTCACGCTGCATGGACCAAGAGATCAAAGAAGGTCGCGGCTGCGGTCCGAACAAGGACTACATCAACCTCGACATGACCCACTTGGGCGCCGACACCATCATGAAGCGTTTGCCTTCGGTGTTCGAAATTGGCCATAACTTTGCCAACGTCGACATCACCAAAGAGCCTATCCCCGTGATCCCCACCATCCACTACCAGATGGGCGGCATCCCGACCAACATCAACGGCCAAGTGGTCACGCAAGACGCCAACAACCACAGCGTGGTGGTGAACGGTTTGTACGCGGTGGGCGAATGCTCTTGCGTGTCGGTGCACGGCGCCAACCGCCTGGGCACCAACTCCCTGCTCGACTTGCTGGTGTTTGGCCGCGCGGCGGGCAACCACATCGTGGACTTCCACAGCAAAGTCAAAACCCACAAGCCTCTGCCCGAGAACGCAGCCGACTTGTCTTTGGCCCGCCTCAACCGCCTCGAAACCGTGACAGATGGCGAATACGCTCAAGACGTGGCCAACGACATCCGCGACGCGATGCAGCAACACGCCAGCGTGTTCCGCACCCAAGCCATGATGGACGAAGGCGTCGAAGCCATTGCCAAGTTGCGCGATCGCGTCAGCCAGATCGGTTTGAAAGACAAATCCAAAGTGTTCAACACCGCGCGCATCGAAGCGCTGGAGGTTGAAAACCTGATCGAAGCCGCGCAAGCCACCATCGTCTCGGCCGCTGCCCGCAAAGAAAGCCGCGGCGCGCACACCGTGAACGACTACGGCGACACGCCCGAGCATCCGAACGGCCGTAACGACCAAGACTGGCACAAGCACACCTTGTGGCACAAAGAAGGCAACGCGCTGACTTACAAGCCCGTGCAAATGAAGCCACTGACCGTTGAGAGCATCAAGCTCCAGACCCGTACTTTCTGATCAGGCCCACACCATGACAAAACGCACGTTCCAAATCTACCGCTACAACCCCGACGTTGACACCAAGCCTTACATGCAGACCATCGAGGTCGAATTGGACGGTCATGAGCGCATGCTGCTCGACGCTTTGATGAAACTCAAAGCCGTGGACCCGACGATCTCGTTCCGCCGCTCATGCCGCGAAGGCGTGTGCGGTTCAGACGCCATGAACATCAATGGCAAAAACGGTCTGGCCTGCCTGACCAATATGAACACGCTCAAGGGCACCATCGTGCTCAAGCCCCTGCCCGGTCTGCCGGTGGTGCGCGACGTGATCGTGGACATGACCCAGTTCTTCAAGCAATACCACTCGATCAAGCCTTACTTGGTCAACGACAGCCAGCCGCCTGAAAAAGAACGCCTGCAGTCGCCTGAAGAGCGTGACGAGTTGAACGGCCTGTACGAGTGCATCTTGTGCGCCAGCTGCTCGACCAGCTGCCCTTCTTTCTGGTGGAACCCGGACAAGTTCGTTGGCCCTGCTGGCCTGCTGCAAGCCTACCGCTTCATTGCCGACAGCCGCGACCAAGACACCGCTGCCCGTTTGGACAACTTGGAAGATCCGTACCGCCTGTTCCGTTGCCACACCATCATGAACTGTGTCGATGTCTGCCCCAAGGGTTTGAACCCCACCAAGGCCATCGGCAAGATCAAAGAAATGATGGTTCGCCGCGCTGTCTGAGTCATTGACCGTGTTGGCCTCCCCCTACATCGTTGGCGACGCCCAGCTCGACGGCTTGGATGCCCAGGCCCCGTTGAGCGAGCGTGCCCTGAGCAAGCTGCGCTGGCGCACCCGGCGTGGCCTGCTGGAAAACGACTTGTTCATCGAACGTTTCTTTGCTCGGCATGATTCTGGCTTGACCGTCGGACACGCTCGCGGGATTTATGTTTTGATGGATCTGGCCGATAACGACTTGATGGATTTGTTTTTAAAGCGCAAACCCTTGGCGCCAGAGATAGCCACACCTGAAGTGCGTGAAGTATTGGACATGCTGCTGGCCTGAAGGGTCGGGGGCCATTAAGAAATCATTTTTGAGGAAATTAACCATGAAACTTGCTGACAATAAAGCGACCCTGTCTTTCAGTAACGGCAGTCCCAGCGTGGAAATGCCTGTCTACCAAGGCAACATCGGACCTGACGTCATCGACATCCGCAAGCTGTATGCGCAAACCGGCATGTTCACCTACGATCCAGGTTTCTTGTCTACCGCCTCTTGCCAATCGGCTATCACGTACATTGACGGCGACAAGGGCGAGTTGCTGTACCGTGGTTACCCGATTGAACAGTTGGCCAACAGCGTCGACTATCTGGACACTTGCCACCTCTTGCTCAAAGGCGAGTTGCCTAATGCACAGCAAAGCGTCGACTTTCACAAATTGGTGACCAACCACACCATGGTGAACGAGCAAATGCAGTTTTTCCTGCGTGGCTTTCGCCGTGATGCCCACCCCATGGCTGTATTGACCGGTCTGGTTGGGGCTTTGTCGGCCTTCTACCATGACAGCACCGACATCAACAATCCTGAGCACCGCGAAATCGCCGCCATCCGTTTGATCGCCAAGATGCCCACCCTGGTGTCCATGGCCTACAAATATGGCGTTGGCCAACCCTTTATGTACCCGCAAAACAACCTGTCCTATTCGGGTAATTTTCTGCGCATGATGTTTGGCGTGCCCTGCGAAGAGTATGTGGTCAACCCCGTACTCGAACGCGCCATGGACCGCATCTTCACGCTGCACGCAGACCACGAGCAAAATGCCTCGACCTCCACCGTGCGCTTGTGCGGCTCGTCCGGCACCAACCCGTTTGCCGCCATCGCGGCGGGCGTGGCGTGCTTGTGGGGCCCTGCCCACGGCGGCGCCAACGAAGCTTGCTTGAACATGCTGGAAGACATCCAGAAAATGGGCGGCATCTCCAAAGTGGGTGAGTTCATGAATCAGGTGAAAGACAAGAACTCCGGCGTTAAGCTGATGGGTTTTGGTCACCGCGTTTACAAAAACTACGATCCTCGCGCCAAATTGATGCAAGAAACTTGCAATGAAGTGCTGGCCGAAATGGGCCTGGAAAACGACCCGCTGTTCAAGCTGGCCAAAGAAGTCGAGAAGATTGCTTTGGAAGACGACTACTTCGTCAGCCGCAAGCTCTACCCCAACGTCGACTTCTACTCCGGCATCGTGCAGCGCGCCATCGGCATCCCTGTGAACCTGTTCACCGGCGTGTTCGCTCTGGCCCGCACCGTGGGCTGGATCGCGCAATTGAACGAAATGATTGGCGACCCCGAGTACAAAATCGGCCGTCCACGCCAGTTGTTCACCGGCTCCCCCCGCCGCGACGTGCCTGCTCAGCGCTAAGCCGCTCAGCCGTCTTGCAGGTGACTGGAAACAGTCACCCAGCCCGAAAAGCCCGCCAAGGTTCACCTCTTGCGGGCTTTTTTGCGTTCAAGAACGCATAAAATGCGGGGTTGCTTCGAAGGAAAACCATGGCCCGCACGCTGTATGACAAGATTTGGGACGAGCATGTCGTCCACACCGAAGAAGACGGCACCGCCGTGCTGTACATCGACCGTCACCTCGTCCATGAAGTGACCAGCCCGCAAGCTTTTGAAGGTCTGCGCCAAGCCGGCCGCAAGGTCTGGCGCGTCAGCTCCATCGTGGCCACGGCCGACCACAACACGCCCACCACCGGTTGGGAGCTGGGCTACGACGGCATCACCGACCCGATCAGCAAAGAACAAATCACCACCCTGAACAGCAACATGGCCGAGTTCGGCTCGGCGGCGTTCTTTCCGTTCATGTCCAAGCGCCAAGGCATCGTGCACGTGATTGGCCCTGAAAACGGCGCCACCCTGCCCGGCATGACCGTGGTGTGCGGCGACTCCCACACCTCCACCCATGGCGCATTTGGTGCCTTGGCGCACGGTATTGGGACCAGCGAGGTGGAACACGTGATGGCCACCCAGACCCTGCTGGCCAAAAAAGCCAAGAACATGCTGATCAAAGTGGACGGTCAGGCGGCCAAGGGCGTGACGGCCAAAGACATCGTGCTGGCCATCATCGGCAAAATCGGCACCGCGGGCGGCACCGGCTACACCATTGAATTTGGCGGCTCGGCGATTCGCGCCCTGTCCATGGAAGGCCGCATGACCTTGTGCAACATGGCCATCGAAGGCGGCGCCCGTGCCGGCTTGGTGGCGGTGGACGAAAAAACCATCGACTACGTCAAAGGCCGTTTGCTCTCACCCACCGGTGTGGAGTGGGACCACGCAGTGGCGTACTGGAAAACTTTGCAGTCGGACGCCGGCGCGCATTTTGATGCGCTGGTGGAGCTCGACGCCAGCGCCATCCTGCCGCAAGTCACCTGGGGTACCTCGCCCGAAATGGTGCTGGGCATCGACGGCCTGGTACCCGACCCCGACAAAGAAAAAGACGCCAACAAGCGCAGCGCGATCGAACGCGCCCTGACCTATATGGACCTTCAACCTGGCAAGGCGCTGAACGACTTGTTTGTCGACAAGGTCTTCATTGGTTCTTGCACCAACAGCCGCATCGAAGACATGCGCGAAGCTGCCGCCGTGGTGAAAAAAATTGGCCAAAAAGTGGCGAAGAACATCAAGCTGGCCATGGTGGTGCCTGGCTCGGGCTTGGTGAAAGAACAGGCCGAGCGCGAAGGCCTGCATGAGATCTTCAAGGCCGCAGGCTTTGAGTGGCGCGAGCCCGGCTGCTCCATGTGCTTGGCCATGAACGCCGACCGCTTAGAACCCGGCGAACGCTGTGCGTCCACCAGCAACCGCAACTTTGAAGGCCGTCAAGGCGCCGGCGGCCGCACCCACTTGGTCAGCCCCGCGATGGCGGCGGCTGCGGCCATCCACGGCCACTTTGTCGACGTGCGCAAATTCGCCTGATCGGATCCCACACCATGCAAAAATTCAACGTACACAAAGGCCTCGTGGCCCCGATGGACCGCGAGAACGTCGACACCGACGCCATCATCCCCAAGCAATTTCTCAAGTCGATTCGCAAAACCGGCTTTGGCCAAAATTTGTTTGACGCATGGCGTTACCTGGACCACGGCGAACCCGGCCAAGACCCGGCCAGCCGCAAGCCCAACCCCGACTTTGTGCTGAACCAGCCGCGCTACCAGGGCGCATCCGTGCTGCTGGCACGTAAAAACTTTGGCTGCGGCTCATCCCGTGAACACGCACCTTGGGCGATTGACCAATACGGCTTTCGCTGCGTGATCGCACCCAGCTTTGCTGACATCTTTTTCAACAATTGCTTTAAAAACGGCCTGCTGCCCATCGTGCTGCCCGAAGCCATCGTGGCCCAGTTGTTTGACGAAGTCTTGGCCTTCCCCGGCTACCAACTCACCATCGATTTGGAACGCCAGGTCGTGGTGCGCGCCCAAGGTGAAGAGATTCCTTTTGAGGTCCAAGCCTTTCGCAAGTACTGCCTGATCAATGGCTTTGACGACATTGGCCTGACCCTGCGCCACGCCGACAAAATCAAGGCCTACGAAGCCGAGCGCTTGGCCACCAAGCCCTGGTTGGCGCACACTGCCCCATAAGCTCCTACACCTCATTCAAAAGAAAATTCCCATGAAAATCGCAGTCCTCCCCGGTGATGGCATCGGCACTGAAATCGTCGCTGAAGCTGTCAAAGTCCTGAACGTTCTGGACTTGAAATTTGAAATGGAAACCGCCCTGGTGGGCGGCGCCGCTTACGACGCCCACGGCCACCCGCTGCCCGAGTCCACACTCAAGTTGGCCATGGCGTCTGACGCCGTGCTGTTTGGCGCGGTAGGCGACTGGAAGTACGACACGCTGGACCGCCCGCTGCGCCCCGAGCAAGCGATTTTGGGCCTGCGCAAAAACATGGGGCTGTTTGCCAACTTCCGCCCTGCAATTTGCTACGAGCAATTGGTCGATGCCTCCAGTCTCAAGCCCGAGTTGATTTCAGGCCTGGATATTTTGATCATCCGCGAGTTGACCGGCGACATTTACTTTGGTCAACCGCGCGGCCGCCGCATCGCCACCGACGGTCACTTTCCGGGTGCCGAAGAAGCCTTTGACACCATGCGCTACAGCAAACCCGAGATCGAGCGCATCGCGCATGTGGCTTTCCAAGCGGCACGCAAGCGCAAGGCAGCAGGCAAAGAAGGACGCGTGACCAGCGTGGACAAAGCCAACGTGCTGGAGACCTTCCAGTTCTGGAAAGACGTGGTCACCGAAGTCGGCAAAGCGTACCCCGACATTGCGCTGGACCACATGTACGTGGACAACGCCGCCATGCAACTGGTGAAAGAGCCCAAGCGTTTTGACGTGGTGGTGACCGGCAATATGTTTGGCGACATCCTCTCCGACGAAGCCTCCATGCTCACCGGCTCGATCGGCATGCTGCCTTCGGCCAGCCTGAACACGAAAAATCAAGGCCTGTACGAACCCAGCCACGGCAGCGCCCCCGACATCGCCGGCAAAGGCATTGCCAACCCGCTGGCGACTATTTTGTCGGCCGCGATGATGCTGCGTTTCAGCTTGAACCAAGAAGCCTCGGCACAGCGCATTGAAGCTGCAGTGCAAAACGTGCTGCAGCAGGGCCTGCGCACCAGCGACATTTACAGTGCAGGCACCACCCAAGTCAGCACCACGCAAATGGGTGATGCGGTGGTCAAAGCCTTGGGCTGATCAGCCCTGCCCCATGCGCACCAGGCGGCCGGGGCGGGCCTCGGTCACCACGCCCTGCGCTTGCACTTGTTCGCCCGCCACCCAGGTGGCCACATAGCCATGTGCGCGCTGCACAAAGCGTTTACCACCGGCGGGCAGATCACGCATCAACTCGGGCACGCCCACACTCAGCTTCACGGGGTCAATCGCATTCAAGTCGGCGCGCATGCCCGGCGCGATCACCCCCCGATCCGTCAAGCCCAGGTACTGGGCGTTGCGGCGCGCCAGCATTTCCACCGCATCCTCCAAGGCGATAGCATCCTGGCCCCGGTCCCTCACCCAATGCGTGAGCATGAAGGTGGTGAAGCTGGCATCGCACACCGTGCCCACATGCGCACCGGCATCACTCAAGCTGCTGAGCGCGCGCGGGTGCGCCAACATGCGGCGCACCGTGTCGAGCGAACCCTCGTTGTAGTTGAACAGCGGAAAGTAAATCAAGCCCGCACCACCGCCTGTGCTCAGGTAGTCGTAAATCGCTTCCAGCGGGGAGATGCCCGCTTGCTTGGCGCGCACCAAAAAACTCTGCATCACCGAAGGCTCGTAATTGAGCGTGTCTTGCAACGCAAACATACGCCCACTGATCAGATCGATCTTGGCCAGCAAGATATCGACCAGCGGCGGGATGGCGCTGCCATCGCCCGCCAGGCGTTCTGATTTTTCCGAAAGAATGCGCGCCTTGCGTGCCGGATCGCGCATAGCCTCAGCGCGTTGTGCCAGGGGCAAATGCGCCACCTCTTTGTACGAGGGGAAACCCATGAAAGGATGGAAACTCGCCTCCAGGCCGTTGAGCACGCCAATGCCGCGCACCGCAGTTTGCAGGTACAGCGGCAAGCCGGCCTTCACTGCCGCCTCCACCCTGGTTTGAATTTTCAGATACTGCTCACCTCCCGGGTCGCGCTGCAACCAGGTGAGTGAGACGGGTTTGCCACTCGCTTTGGCCAGCAACTCCACATAATCAAACTCGGCATCAAACTCTGCAGGCCCATGCAGCAGGTTGTAGTCGCTGACGATTTGGATCACGCCGTGCCCGAGGCCCTCAAAAGCCTGCGCCAGCGCGCGCAGCTCGTCAGCAGTGGCGTTGGCCGCAGGGGTGTCTTTGCCTTCCGATGTGCGGTGATTGTCGCTGCGACCGGTGCTGAAACCGGCAGCCCCGGCCTGCAAAGCCTCGCGCAGCAGCGCCTGCATGGCATGGATCTCGTCAGGGGTGGCTCTTTCATGGGCCAGTGCACGTTCTCCCATCACGTACATGCGCAGCGGATCGTGCGGCACTTGCACCAAATAATCCAGACTGCGCGGCGTGGCGGCCAGCGCGTCCATGTACTGTGGAAAGCTTTCCCAATTCCAGCGAATACCTTCGTGCAAGGCCGCCCCCGGAATGTCTTCCACGCCCTCCATGAGTTGGATCAAATCGGCTTCATGACCGGGGCGCTTGGGTGCGAAACCCACACCGCAATTGCCCATGACCAAGGTGGTTACGCCGTGGTAAATGCTCGGGGTGAAACACGCATCCCAAGTGGCTTGCCCATCGTAATGCGTGTGAATGTCGACAAAACCAGGGGTGATCCACAAGCCAGTGGCATCCATCGTGTTTTGCGCGGGCTACGAGATGGGGCCCACCGCCACAATCCGCCCGGCGCGCACGCCCACATCCTCCACGCGCGGCGCAGCCCCTGTGCCATCGACCACGGTGCCGTTTTTAATCAACCAATCGAGCATCTTTGCGTCTCCAGTACAGCGCCAAACCCATGCCGCTGATGATGTGCCAAATTCCCCACAAGCTGGCCAGTGTGACCATGCCCAAGTCGCTGTTGAATTGCACCGCAATGATGCCCAGTGCCAGCCCTGAGTTCTGCATCCCGCCTTCGATCATGACGGCTCGGCGATCGCGCTCACTCACGCGCATGACTTTGCTGGTGATCCAACCTAAAAATAAGCCGCTGGCGTTGTGCAACACCACCAACAACAAAATAGGCAGCAAGCCCAGTGTCAATAGTTGTCGCTCTTTGATCAAGCCCACGACGATGAACACGATCAAGGCCGCCACCGCAAAATGGCCCAAGGGCTTGCGTATGCGTTCAGTCAATACGGGCAGGCGGTGTGACGCCCACAAACCCAACCCCAGTGGAATGCCCAGCAAGGCCACCAGACTGAGCCAAATGCCGGAAGGATCCATTGAGAGTTGCTGCAACCACGATGCGGTCTCAGGGTTGGCGGCGATCATCCAGCTGAAATTGAACGGCGTGGCCACCAAGGCAATCACACTGGCCACGGCTGAAATACTCACCGACAGCGCCGTGTTGCCCCGGCCCATGTGCGTCACCACATTGCTCAGACTGCCGCCCGGGCAAGCGGCCACCAAAATCATGGCCGCCTCAATGTTGGCGGGCAAATCCAGGGCCAGGGTGGCGAGCCAAGTGCCCACGGGCAACAAAATAAATTGGGGAATCAAACCGCACAACACCGCCCAAGGGGTTCGGGCCACACGTTTGAAGTCGTCCAACTTCAACTCCAAAGCCACAGAAAACACCATGGTCGCCAGGACCAGACTCAGAATCAGCTGTTGCGCGGTCATTCCAAATTCCTTTGGAAAAGTATAGCCAACGCCATACAGCTGCATGCAAAGGGTTTACGCGCAAGCGCTGTCGCATTCAGTGCAGCAGCTTGTCGCCCTCAATCGGCCACAGCGGTGGGCACAGGTTGCCCATTCTCCAAGTTGATGCCGAAATAACAGGGGTTGTTGTTGGCGATACAGCGCCCGGTTTGAGGTTGACTGCTGCCACCCGATTTGGTCTTTTGCAAACAACGCTTGCCTTGACAATCAGAGCCACTGCGGCAGGTCTTGTCTGCATCGGGATAGGCTTGCACACAGGCCTGCTTGCCCAACATGCACACGCGCTGCCAATTGCCGTCAGTGGCCTTGCATTGGGCTGGCGAGCCTTTGGCGCAATAACCGTTTGTCAAAAACAAATTGGTGGCATCCCAGGTGTCACCACCTGCCGCGCAACGAGCCTCTTCTGTCATGGTCGAAGGAGCAAAGGGGGGTGTTACATCGTCCTTGGTGGTCGTGCACGCCATCAATGACCCCACCAGTGCAAGCAACAAAGCCACTCGGCACCAACCAGTTTTCAACCCATCACGCACTGTTTTGATGTGCATGGCTATCCTTCTCAAAACTTCCAGCAGCGCTGCTACAGGCGACCGGATTCGGGGCGGGCATAAAGTGATAAGCGTAAAACGCTTCATCACGCTTCCAGCCCTGCGCTTCGTAGGTCGCTTGTGCGGTGACATTTGCGATGTTCGTCGTCAATGACAAGCGCACAGCCCCCAGAGAGCGGCCGTACTGAACTGCCGCGAAAACTGCCGGTAGGCGTCAAACAACGGAACCACTGCTTCCAAGTCGTTCAAGACGGCTTGACGGGTCAAGATGCGGCTCATGCCGATTTAGCCGCCAAAACGTGTAGACAGTGCATGCGCGCGACGTAAACTACGGATTGAGAGTAGATAAACCCACCAATGCCACCACCAATTGCAGCGCCAATATAGGGGTGACCTAACTGCCGGCCCAGCACTTCTCCCGCAGCCGCAATCAACCCACACCCCAGCAGCCCCAACCAAGTTTGCCAATGACGAAAGGAATTGCGACTGATGCGCGCCCAAAACTGATTCCGTTCAGCAGGTGATAAATCTGAAAGTTCAGGAATACTTTTAAGTGTCCAATAAATTGGCATGCAAACTCCTACAAATTCGAGAGACGAAGGGCGCACAAGCGCTTCTAGCAATCTCCTCACGCGAGCCATCAATCCCGCGATGAGATTTAAAGCATTACCGAAACCCATGAAGAGTACTTTTAAATTATATTCACTCACTAGTGTCCGGTAAATTTTGATGCTGATTTCAGAACAATTCGTCTTGCAACTGAAGCACCTCGACCTCTTCGTTGTGGATGGCGTTGGTGACCATCTGCTTTAGCGTGATTTTCTCAAACATATTGACCTCCACGA
>CAIWWN010000249.1 GCA_903916355.1 uncultured Burkholderiales bacterium
CAGGAGCCCTCTCAACAAGCTCAATCCCCACATGCTGGGTAAACTGTGATGTCTGCGAATGGTGCGATGAAGTCATGTCCCGCATGATGCGACATGCGCAAGCCCTTGTCTTCCACCTAAGTGACTGTGTCGCGAGGGTGCAAAAATCAGCCTCCTATCCGCGGGCGCTTGATACCATCAGAGCTTGAACATGCTCCCAAGGAGTTCGATTTGACGCACGTCGCCGCCACGTCCCCGCCGCTGCTGGATTTGTACAGCATGATGGTGCGCATCCGCGCTTTTGAAAATGCGGCCGAAGTGGCCAGCCAAGGCGGTGTCAGCGCCTACGGCAAATCGTCGGATGGCACGGCCAAAGTCAAAGGGCCTTTGCATTTGTCCACCGGCCAAGAAGCCGTGCCCACCGGCGTGTGCGCGCACTTGCACCCCAGCGACTACCTGACCTCGACCCACCGAGGCCATGGCCACACCCTGGCCAAAGGCGCGAACCTCTCGCGCATGATGTGCGAGCTGTTCGGCAAAGCCACCGGCTTTAACGGCGGCAAAGGCGGCTCCATGCACATTGCGGACTTTTCTGTGGGCATGCTGGGCGCCAACGGCGTGGTGGCGGCGGGCCTGCCAATTGCCGCAGGCGCAGCGCACGCACAAAAAATACGCGGCCAAGGCGGCATCACCGTGTGCTTTTTTGGCGATGGCGCGATCAACCGCGGACCATTTCTAGAAGCCCTGAACTGGGCCCAGATTTACCAACTGCCGGTACTGTTTGTGTGTGAAGACAACCGCTGGAGTGCCACCACCGCCAGCGCCCCGATGATCGGCGGCGAAGGGGCATCGGCTCGCGCAGAAAGCTTGGGCATCGCGGCTACGCAAGTTGACGGCAACGATGTCGAAGCCGTTTGGCGCACTGCGCAAACTCTGGTCGCCACTGTGCGCGCCGGCCAAGGCCCGCGCTTGCTGCACGCCATCACCTACCGTGTCAAAGGCCATGTCTCGGTGGATCTGGCCGCCTACCGCGACCCGGCCGAGTTGGCGGCGGCGCTGTTGACCGACCCGATCGCCCGCGCCCGCGTCCGCCATGCCAGCCTCGGCGGGGACTTGGCCGAGCTCGACGCTATCGCGCAATCAGCGCAGGACGAAGTGCAAGCGGCCCTGGCCACAGCGGGCGCCGCACCTTGGCCTGCCGCCGAAAGCGCCTACACCGACATCCAGACCACAGGAGCCGGCCAATGGTTTTGACAATGAACTACGCCCAAGCCGCCGTGCTGGCGGTGCAGCGCGAAATGACCGCCGACCCCCGCGTGGTGGTGATGGGCGAAGACGTGGGCCGGGGCGGCATCTTTGGCCAATACAAAGGCCTGCAAGCGATGTTTGGCCCGGAGCGCGTGATTGACACCCCGATCAGCGAAGCCGCCATCATGGGCAGCGGCGTGGGCATGGCGCTGGCCGGGCTGCGCCCGGTGGTGGAGATGCGCGTGGTTGACTTTGCGCTGTGCGGCATGGACGAGATCGTGAACCAGGCCGCCAAGAACCGCTACATGTTTGGCGGCCAAGGCCGCGTGCCCTTGGTGGCACGCATGCCCTCGGGTATTTGGGATGCATCGGCCGCACAACACTCACAGTCGCTCGAAGCCTGGTTTGCCCATTTGCCCGGCTTGGTGGTGGTTTGCCCATCGAGCGCGCAAGACAACTACAGCCTGCTGCGCGCGGCCATGCAATGCGGTGACCCGGTGGTCTACATGGAACACAAAACCCTGTGGGGTCTGGAAGGCCCGGTCGACGAAGACCTGCAGATCCCACTGGGACGCGCCGCCACGCTGCGCACCGGCCAGGACCTGACCATCGTCAGCTGGAGCCGCCAGGTGCATGTGTGCGCCCAAGCCTGTGAGCAACTGGCCGCACTGGGCATCCAAGCCGAGTTGATTGATTTGCGCACCATCTGGCCCTGGGACCGTGAGGCCGTGCTGCAATCGTGCGCCAAAACCGGCCGTCTGCTGGTGGCGCATGAAGCGATTCAAGCCGCCGGCTTTGGCGCTGAAATTGTCGCCACCGTGGCCGAACACATGCCCTGCAAAGTCAAACGCCTGGGCGCGCCACGCATCCCGGTGGGTTACGCGCCGGTGCTGGAAGCACAAGCACGGGTGAGCGTGGAGGCCACGGTTCAGGCCGCCCAGCAGTTGATGCGCTGAGGTTGAAGCCCAGGGGGCACAGGTTTTTGAGTAGCTGTCAACACCTATTGCGAAATTCTAAAAACGATATAAACTGTTTACATCGTTTCCTGGAAATAGGTGGTGAGTCATGATCGACTTCCAACATTACTGGCGTTTTCTCATTCAACTGCGCCGCCGCATGTCTGATGCTATGTATGAGCCCTCCCCCACTGGCTCACACGATATGGGCGATCAATATCTGGGCGACATGGCCAGCGCCTATGTGGAGATCCAAAATTTCCCCGAGGCAGGGCGTAAACCTTTCCACCGCATTCAAGTGCATGTGGGCACGCCATCGGACACCAAGTGAGCGTGTGGCATTGAGCCCGGCAGAAGGCGCGTCAGCAGTTGCCCGTGGGCAAGTCCTTACCGTCCCGGCCAAGTCGGTTTGCGTTTCTCGTTGAAAGCGGCCAGCCCTTCACGCGCATCCTCGGTCATGGCCAGCAGGGCGATTTGGCTTTCGGTATAGGCAATGGCTTGGTCAAACGTCATGTCGGCGATGGCCCGCATGGCGTATTTGCCGCGCCGGATGGCGGTGGGCGATTTGTCGGCAATACGCTCAATCAGCCACTGGGTTTTGACATCCAGTTCGGCGGCCGGGACCACATGGTTCACCAGCCCTGCGCTGTGCGCTTCATGCGCTGAGAACGGCTCGCCGGTCAGCGCCCATTCGCGCACGATGCGGCGCGGCACCAGGTCTTGCAAGAGGCTCATGACCTGCATCGGAAACACACCTACTTTGACCTCGGGCAGGCCAAACAAGGCGTGGTCTGCAGCCACAGCAAAGTCGGTCATGCACAGCAGGCCCATGCCCCCGGCCATGCAGGTGCCGTTGATGCGGGCGATCATCGGCAAGGTGGCGTTTTGCGCCTCGCGCAGCAAATCGGCATAGGCCACGTTGGGCTTGGCAAAATCAAACGCAAAGCTTTTGCCGGGCTGCAAATCGCCACCCGCGCAAAAGGCTTTCTCGCCCGCACCGGTCAGCACAATGACACGCACCTGCGGGTTGGCATGCGCCAGGCGCAACCCCTCTTGAATGCCGTGCACCACACCTTCATGGATGGCGTTGCGTTTGTCGGGCCGGTTGATGGTGATCCAAAAGGCCGGGCCTTTGAGTTCATGCAAGACCACGTCAGTTTCACTCATTGTGTTTCCTTTCAGCAGAGACGGGCGCTTCATCCGCCTGGATTTCCACCACCACATGGCTGGCGGGCACCTGGTCGCCAGTGGCCACATGGACGGCGATGACGGTGCCGGCCCTCGGTGCGGCATGGACGTGTTCCATTTTCATGGCTTCGAGCGTGACCAGCGCCTGCTGCGCTTGCACCCGCTCGCCCACGGCCACCAGCACGGCGACCACGCGCCCGTTCATGCTGGCGCGCACTTTGCCGTCGCCCCCTTGTTGGCCGGGTTTGGCGCCCACGGCACGGGTCAGGTCGAGGACCTGATAGGGGTGACCCGCAAAATGCAGGCTCAGACTGTGGCCGTCGCGCACCCACGGCACCTGCTGCATGACCTGGTCCACGATCACGCGAGCGCTGTGTTCGGTTTGCGCCACCGACACCAGCGCATGGGTCTGCTCACCCACGTGCACCGTGAACTGATTGGGCCCGGTTTGCGTCACCGTTGCCCGCAAGGATTCACCGTTCACCGACAACTGCAACCCTACCGGCAGGGCATGGGCCAGGCGCGCGGCTTCGCGCTGCGGCTGCTGGGCGGCGTTTTGGTGCAGGAGCCACGCGGCCACGGCCAGGGCTTGGGGGTCGGTGTTTTCATTTAACAACGCGGCTTCGTTTTGCGCAATGAAGGCGGTGGTCACCTGGCCAGCGGCAAACACCGGGTGCGCCAGACTGCGACGCAAAAAGCTTTGGTTGGTTTTGACACCCAAGGCCACCAGGTCGTGCAAAGCCGATTGCAGTTGGCGCAGGGCCTGGTCGCGGCTTTGGCCGTGCGCGATGATTTTCGCCACCATCGAGTCGTAATACGGTGGGATCACAGCGCCTGCGGACAAAGCATGCTCCACCCGCACACCTTGCGGCACCTGCCATTGCGCCATGCTGCCGCTTTGCGGCATGAAGCCTGCGGGCACGTCTTCGGCGCACAAGCGCACCTCGATGGCATGACCTGCAAAACGGATGTCGGCTTGCGCCAAGGGCAAGGCCTCCCCTGCAGCGACGCGCAGTTGCCACGCCACCAAGTCCAGACCGGTGATGGCCTCGGTCACCGGGTGCTCCACCTGCAAGCGCGTGTTCATTTCCATGAAGAAAAAATGCCCCTCGCGGTCCAGTAAAAACTCCAAGGTGCCAGCGCCCTCATAGGCAATGGCTTGCACCGCCGCGACTGCGGTGGCGCCCATGCGCTCGCGCAAGGCCGCATCCACGGCGGGAGAAGGCGCTTCTTCGATCACTTTTTGATGGCGGCGCTGCACCGAGCAATCGCGCTCGCCCAAATGAACGGCGTGGCCATGCCGGTCGGCAAAAATCTGAATCTCAATGTGGCGCGGCTCTTCGATGGCGCGCTCCAAGATCACCGTGGCGTCGCCAAAGGCGTTGAGCGCTTCGGACTGCGCGCTGCGCAACAGGTCGGCAAACTCGGCGGCTTGGCGCACCAGGCGCATACCGCGCCCGCCGCCTCCGGCCGTGGCCTTGATCATCACCGGGTAACCGATCTGCGCAGCCTGCGCTGCCAAGTTGTCGGCACTTTGGTCCTCGCCCTGGTAGCCCGGAATGCACGGCACGCCGGCGGCCAGCATCAGGCTTTTGGCACCCGCCTTGTCTCCCATGGCGCGGATGGCTTGGGGCGAGGGACCGATGAACACCAAACCTGCATCGCGGCAGGCTTGGGCAAAGTCTTCGTTCTCGGCGAGAAAGCCATAACCCGGGTGCACCGCATCGGCACCGGTCAGACGCGCGGCCGCCAAGATGGCAGCGATGTTCAGGTAGGACTGCGCCGGGAGCGGCTCGCCAATGCACACGGCTTCATGCGCGGCAAGCACATGCGCGGCTTGCGCGTCGGCGGTGGAATACACTGCGACCGTGCGGTAGCCCAGCGCATGGGCGCTGCGCATCACGCGCAGCGCGATCTCGCCGC
>CAIWWN010000250.1 GCA_903916355.1 uncultured Burkholderiales bacterium
CAAAGACATGCGCAATGCACTGGACACCGCGCAGTCACTGGGTTTTGAGGCCCCCATCAGCACCTTGTTTGAAGAACTTTACGCTCAAGCGATTGACCACGGCCTGACCGATTTGGACCACTCAGGCCTGTTTGTCGAGTTGGCCCAGCGCAACGGGATGGTATAGGGACAGCAACGGCATGGCTTAAATCTTCATCTCCAAACGCAGCGTCACGTTTTGCCAATTGCGCGTGGTGGTGCGGGCGGTTTCAGAGACGCCATTGCCGATGTAAGTCGAACCGGTGATGTAGTCAGAGGGCGTGAGGTTGCTCACCGTCAGTCGCACCGCTGTGGCTGACGAGTAACGCCACAAGCCATACACGTCCACCACTTTCTTTGCGCCTTGGTAGGCCCATTGATTGTCGCTCTGACGGGTGTTGTAGTCAGGGTTGTAGTTGATATTGCCGCCCAATGTGAAAGGCGCGCTGCGCAAACGATAGTCAGCGCCCAGGTTGGCCGTCATGTCGGGCTGCTGGTCGAGCCGGTTGTTCGGGCCGGGCACATCTTTCACACGCGAGCGAAAGAAACTCATATTGCTGCGAATGTCGACCGGCAAGGCCTCAGACCATAACTGGTTCAGGCGGAACTTGGCTTCGAGTTCAATGCCTTGTGTGACCGCTGCGCCCACATTCTGCGGACTGGAGACCCAGCGCGTTTGGCCTGGCGCCCAGCTCGGGTTGTTGACCTGGCTGATGGTGTAGCGAATCAGGTCGGTGATATTGCGCTGGAACAGATTGGCGCTGATCAAGCCACCGCCTTCAAAATAGCGCTCTGCGGCCAAGTCGATGCCGGTGGCCAGCTCAGGGCGCAGATCCGGATTGCCCACGCGATCGGTTCGGGTAGGGCTGTTGGTCTCCAGCGACAAGGAAGGCAGCGACACCAGGTTGTACAGGGTGGGGGTTTTGTAGCTGCGCGTCAGGCTCATGCGAATCTGATCGCGACTGCCAGGCAAGGGCTTCCATAGCGCATGCAGCAAAGGCGACCAAACCGAACTGGTGTTGCGCCGCACGCCATTGCTGCTGGTGCCCGAGGTTTCAATATTTTCGTAACGCAAACCCGCGTGGGCGGACCACTGTTCGTTGAACTTCCATTCGTCTTGGCTGTAGAGGGCCCAGCGCTGGGTACTGGCTTTCAAGTCGCCAGACTCGTCAGTCACCGAGGTGGTTCCCGTCTCGTTGCGGTTCACGCCTTCTAGCTCCAGGCCGCTGACCAGTTGGTGACTGTTTTTCAGGACCTGGGTCAACTTACCGCTCAGGTTGTTCGACAGGTCGGTGAAGTCTTGTCGCTGAGTCAAGGTAGGCAACAGGCCCGTCACGCCACCTGTTTGGTCGAATTGGTAACGGTAGGTCGAGCGCCCCAGGCCAAACTTCACTTCCATCAAATCATCCGCGCTCAGACGTCGATTGAATTGGCCATTGAGTCGCGCCATCACATACCGGCTTTGCGTGGCCAAATTGGCGCTGTCGCTGGTGACTCCGCCCGCGTTGTCGGTCTGACGTGATTGAGTCTGCCCCTGGTTGGTGTAGTCGGAATAAATCAGAAACGGCATCAACACCAAACTGGTGCCTTGCTCGCCGCGCCACTGCAAACGGGCATTGGCATGCACACCCTGCCGATGGCCTACGCTGACCGTTTCGCTGTTGCGGTCGGTGCCCGTCGCCGGGGTTGTGCCGCTGGCCTGGGTTTGCGCGACCGTGTGCGTGCTGACATCGTCGGGCCGTTTGCTGTCAAAAGCCGACAGGGTCAGCGTGCCGTTCATGCCCTCGGTTTGCAGGTTGTGCACCCAATTGACTTGCTCTGACACCTGGCCATGCTCGATGCTGGTGCCCACCTTGAAATCGTCAGGGCTGGCCTTTTGGCCTTCGCGCAGCACGATGTTGATCGTGCCGGCAATCGCGCGGGCACCAGTCTCTGCGGTGGGTGCACGCATGATCTCAATTTTTTCGACCTGTTCCGGCGTCAACGAATCGATTGAAAACCCTGGCGGAACGCGTTGGCCATCGAGCAGAATCTGCGTGTAGCCACTGCCCAGCCCGCGCATGCGAATGGCTCCGCCGCGGCCGGGCGTGCCCTGGATCGTGACACCAGGCAAGCGCTTGAGTACTTCGCCCAGGCTGGCGTCACCTTGCCGATCAATCTCTTCGCGGCCAATCACAATCTTCGCCGCAGTGGATTCACGTCGCGCGGTGGTGTCGCTGTCGCGATTGCTTTTGATCTCAATCTGGCCCATGTCTTGCACCTGGGCGGGGGGCGTGGCGGTCGATGTCTGGGCCTGGGCCAGCGTGCCGGCCAAGGCCACAGTCAGGCTCGAGACCACGCCAGGAAGGCGCGAACCCCGAACCCCTTTGAAACGGCCACGCTCAGGCAGCCAGGGGGTTAGCAATCGTCTGTGCATGGGAGGTGATTTTGCCAGCAGCGCAAGACGCCGCTATGACGCCGCTATGACGCTGGTGTAAAGCCCGTTGCCCCTGACGGACAAGCCGCAGAGGACTTGCCCTGGAGCGAGGTCCAACTTACTCGCTGATCTTGAACAGCGCAGCCACTTTGCGTTTGGGCTTGATATTGGCCGAAATACTGCTGCGCGCAGCACCGGCCGGTTTGGTGGACTCCCACACGGCATCGACATTGGCCGTCGATGCCTCATACGGCTTTTCAAAGAACGGGTCGCGGTTCACCGGCGCAGGCCGGAAACTGCTGCGGCGCTCGCGCGGCGAGTCCGACACATCACGCTGCTCGGCATTGTCACGGCGACCCCAAAGTGGACCGCCTTGTGAGCCGCCTTCACGCGGGCCAGCTTCTCGCGGTGCGGAGCGGCGATCAGGACCAAGCTCTGCGCTTCGGTCCGAAGGGCGCTCTGAACCACGATCGGAACCTCGGCGTTCGTCTGAACGCTCACGCTCGCCGCCCAAATCCAAGGTTTCGACTTCGATCTTTTTCTTGATCAGCTTTTCAATGTCGCTCACCAAACGGTTGTCTGATGGCGACACCAAGGTCACCGCCAAGCCCGAGGCCCCAGCACGGCCGGTACGGCCAATGCGGTGCACATAGTCTTCGGCATTGAAAGGCACGTCAAAGTTAAACACGGCCGGCACATCTTTGATGTCCAGACCGCGCGCAGCCACATCGGTACAGACCAGCAAGTCGACTTCGCCTTGCTTGAACGCGTCCAAGGCTTTCAATCGCTCGTCTTGTGACTTGTCGCCGTGCAAGGCCGTGGTTTTCAGGCCATCACGCTCCAAAGAACGAGCCAAGCGGGCACAACCCAATTTGCTGTTAACAAAGACAAAGGCTTGCTTGATCCCGCGGCTGGTCAGCACATGCTTGACGATGCGGCGCTTGTCGTCGTCATGCGCGGCATAAAAGCGTTGCTCGACGGTGGAGGCGGTTTCGTTCGGCCGGGCCACCTCGATGGTGACCGGATTTTGCAAATAACTGCCGGCCAGTCGCTTGATCTCGGGCGAGAAAGTGGCCGAGAACAGCAAGGTGGTGCGCTGCTTGGGCAAATAGCTCAAGATGCGCTGCAAATCAGGCAAAAAGCCAATGTCCAACATGCGGTCGGCTTCGTCCAGCACCACATATTCGACTTGGTTCAACACCGCGTTTTTGGCCTCGATGTGATCGAGCAAACGCCCGGGCGTGGCCACCAAAATTTCAACGCCTCGTTTGAGCTCCAGCGTTTGCGGTTTCATGTCCATGCCACCAAACACCACCGTGCTGCGCATCTGGGTGTATTTGGCGTAGAGCTTGATTTGTTGGGCCACCTGGTCGGCCAGTTCACGGGTGGGCAGCAACACCAAAGCGCGCACCGGATGGCGCGCAGGTGATGTGGAGCTGTTTTCGTGTTTCAGCAGGCGTTGCAACAAAGGCAGCGAAAACGCCGCCGTTTTGCCGGTGCCGGTCTGGGCAGCGCCCATCACGTCTTGACCGGTCAACACCACGGGGATGGCCTGGGCCTGGATAGGCGTCATGGACGCATAGCCCATTTCGGCTACGGCGCGAGCCAAGGGCTCAGCCAGCGAGAGATTGGAAAAAGAGTCTGTCATTAACCCGCTATTGTCGCACTTTAGGCGACCGGGCTTTGGCGGAAGCCGTTTGGCCCCCACCAAAGCCCCTTTCAGCCCTGGATTCAGGGCAGAAAAGTTGAAACGATCAAGCCCTGGGCAGCGTGACCCCGACTTGGCCTTGGTATTTGCCGCCCCGGTCTTTGTAGCTGGTCTCGCAGACTTCATCGCTTTCAAAGAACAGCACCTGGGCGCAGCCTTCGCCGGCGTAAATTTTGGCGGGCAGCGGCGTGGTGTTGGAGAACTCCAGCGTCACATAGCCCTCCCACTCGGGCTCAAATGGCGTGACGTTGACAATGATGCCGCAGCGTGCGTAAGTGCTTTTACCCAGACACACCGTCAGCACATTGCGGGGAATCCGAAAGTACTCCAGGGTGCGGGCCAGCGCAAAGCTATTGGGCGGAATGATGCAGACATCGGACTCGATATCGACAAAACTCTTGGGATCGAAGTTCTTCGGGTCGACCACGGTGCTGTAAATATTGGTGAACACCTTGAACTCGGGCGCACAGCGAATGTCGTAGCCATAGCTGCTGGTACCGTAGCTGACGATTTTTTCACCCGCAGCGTTTTGACGCACCTGGCCGGGCTCGAAGGGTTCGATCATGCCGTGCTCTTGAGCCATACGGCGGATCCATTTGTCACTTTTGATGCTCATGGGAATGTAGTTCCTGTGTGAATATGCGGATTGTAGGGTTTGAAATGCATTCAACCCCAATTTGGATCATGCGATTGCCCGCTGAAGTTTCTGGAGACCCCCTGATGAAACGCCGTACCCTGCTGCAAGCCAGCCCTGCCCTGCTGGGGCTGCCCGATTGGGCTTTGGCGCAAAGTGTCTACCCGAACAAACCCATCAAATACATTGTCCCAGTCGCCGCTGGCGGCGGCTCCGACATGGTGGGGCGCGCCCTGTGCGACCGCTTGGGGCGGGTGCTCGGCCAATCCATGGTGGTCGACAACCTGGGCGGCGGCGGCGGTGTGATTGCGGCCCAAACCACGGCCCGCTCTGTGCCCGATGGCTACACCCTGATGCAAGGCTATGTGGCCACGCACGGCACGGCCCCCGCCACGCGCAAGCTCCCCTACGATGCGCTGGCCGATTTCACGCCGATTGGCATGATCGGCTCCACACCCAATGTGCTGGTGATCAACACCAACTTGCCGCCGCAAAACATCCAAGCCTTTTTGGCCTATATGAAACAAAACCCGGGCAAGCTGTCTTATGGCTCGGCGGGTGCAGGCTCGCTCACGCACCTCACCGCCGAATTGTTCAAGCTGCAAACCAACAGCTTTTTGGTGCACATCCCTTACCGCGGCATTGCCCCGGCGATCACGGACTTGATTGGTGGCCAAACACAAATGATGTTTCCTGGGCTCGCCGCCGCTCTGCCGCACATTCGCGGCGGCCGCATCCGCGCGTTGGCGGTCACCGGCAACCAGCGCCACCCGCAACTCAAAGACGTGCCCACATTGGAAGAAGCCGGTTTGAAAGGCTTTGACGCCCAGCAGTGGTACGGCGTAGTCGGCCCCGCCAACATGCCTGCGGCCATTGTCAAAACCCTCAACGACGCCATGGCCACGGTGCTGGCTCAGCCCGATTTCAAAGACAAACTCAGCGCCGAAGCGGTGGAGTTGATGCCCATGAAACCGGCCGAGTTTGCTGCCTATATGAAAAAAGACATCGCCCGCTGGACCGCGCTGGCCAAGGCACGTGACATCCATTTGGACTCTTGATTCGCGTATGCGAGCAAGGGGGACCATCTAGTCCGGCCGCGTGATCACTTGGTAAATGGTTTTTGATCGGCCTATAGATTCGGCCCATTGAAGTCTTG
>CAIWWN010000251.1 GCA_903916355.1 uncultured Burkholderiales bacterium
CCACACGGGCTTTGACCGGGCTCAGACCTTGTGCCACGGCAATTGTGGAATCAGGTGCCGGAATCACTTGACCGAGTGGGCAGCGGGTGGACCGCACCACCTGTACGCCATTGGCCATGGCTTGTTGCAGAGCCTCGGTCAAAGACTGAGACAAAGTACCGTTACCCGTGCCCGCAGCCACCAGTCCGCGCACACCGGATTGCACCAGGGCTTGCACCACAGCACCGGTGGAGCCCGCATGGTTCAGCACAATTTCGACCTGCGGCCACGTGCCCGGCGCAGGCAAGGCCGTGCCATCCCACACTGGCCCAGGCCGAGCGGCAGCAGAACCGATCCAACGCACACGGGCTTCTTCAACCCAGCCCAAAGGGCCGGCTTCACCGGAACTGAACGCATCCAAACGGTAAGGGTGAATTTTTTGCACCTGCTCAGCGGCATGCACAACCCCAGCGCAAACCACCACAACACCTGAGGCCTTCGCATCCATGGCCACCGACAGTGCGTCCAGTAAATTCTGCGGGCCATCCGGGCTCAAGGCCGATGCTGGGCGCATGGCGCAGGTCAACACCACGGGCTTGCCGGTGGAAAGGACTGACTGCAGGAAAAAAGCGGTTTCTTCGATCGTGTCAGTGCCATGCGTGATCACCACGCTCTGCACGTCAGTCTGGGCTAAGGCATGGGCGGTGCGCTGCGCCAAATGGCACCAGACCGTCTCGTTCATGTCCTTGCTGTCCACTTGGGCCACTTGCTCAAAGACCAACGCATAACCCGTCACATGCGCAGCCAAACCAGGTATGTCCGCCAACAAAGCTTCCACATCCACCTGGGCGGCCACATAGCCAATGTTGTCGCTGCGCAACGCAGACCGGCCTGCAATCGTCCCGCCAGTGCCCAAAATCACAATTTTTTGCATTGAATGTGTAGGAACCACTTGCACAACCTTAAGAACTGGTTAAAAATACAGGTACTGGATAAGAAAACAGTGTTTTCACCCCAACCCTGAACGCGATTGACGCCAAAGAGGAACATCAGATGATCATGACTCAGACAGACCATCCCAAGCTGACGGCCAGGCAGCAGCAAATTCTGGAACTGATCCAGAACAGCATAGCCGAAACCGGTGCCCCTCCTACACGGGCTGAGATCGCGCGCACCTTGGGTTTCAAGTCCGCCAACGCCGCTGAAGAGCATCTCCAGGCCCTGGCGCGCAAGGGCGTGATCGATTTGGTCAGCGGCACCTCGCGGGGCATCCGGCTCAAAGGCGCGTCCCATATGCGCAGTGACGCTGATTCAGGCCGTGGTCTTCTTGCCAGCTTGACGCAATGGGCGCTGCCCTTGGTAGGCCGCGTGGCTGCTGGCTCACCCATCTTGGCGCAAGAGCATGTGGACACCACCTACCACGTCGAAAACAACCTTTTTCAAGAACGTCCCGATTACCTGCTGCGCGTACGCGGCATGTCCATGCGCGACGCCGGCATCATGGACGGCGACTTGCTCGCGGTCAAAGCCACCAAAGATGTGCGCAACGGTCAAATCGTGGTGGCCCGCTTGGGTGACGAAGTCACGGTCAAACGCTTGCGCCGCAGTGCCGGCATGATCGAATTGCTGCCCGAAAACCCCGACTACAACATCATCGTGGTCCATCCTGAGGAGCCCTTCGACATTGAAGGCCTCGCGGTCGGTTTGATCCGCAACACCTTGCTGATGTAAGTCAGCTCCCCTTTTTTCATCACGCGCTGCTCCGGGTGGCGGGCGCTGACAAGGAGTTTCCCTGTTGGCCCTGGAGAAGTGCGTCCTTTTTTAATCCTGCCTATGTTCAACCTCCTGGTTCTTTGAAAGGTTTCACATGGGAATCGCTCTCTTCTCCTTTTTCGCTTCTATCGTTGACATGCTGGGCCGCTGGCTCAACCCGCCGCGCGCCACGGTGCGACCTTCAGGCTCTGCGATGCGCGCACAAACTCGAATCACACCGCAGCAGTGGGCCATCAACACGGTCAATGGCAAATCAACAGGTTTGCGCCTGAGCACGCCAACAAGCCGAGCCACGCCTTTGCGGGTGGTTCGGCTCAGTGAAGCGGGCGCGCAACCGGAGTGCGCAGGCCGCATGCGCATTTCAGGCCGAATGGCCGATGTATGCGCCGAACTGGATCGATTGGTCGCCAAAGAGGCACAAAACTTGGCTCATTAACAGGGCCCAGACCCGGTCAGGGTCTGTCGTCAAGGCACAATGGGGGGTATGAACATTGTGATCCTTGATGACTACCAAGACGTGGTGAGAAAACTCGACTGCGCAGCCAAACTTGACGCGTTTCCGGCCAAGGTCTACACCAATACGGTCAAAGGCATAGGCCAACTGTCCGTCAGACTGAAAGACGCTGACGTGCTCGTGCTGATCCGAGAGCGCACGCCTTTGAATCGGCAACTGTTGGAAAAATTACCCCGCTTGAAGCTGATTTCACAAACAGGCCATGCCGGTAGCCACATCGATTTGGCGGCCTGTACCGAGCGCGGCATTGCCGTTGCGCAAGGCACGGGCTCACCTTACGCCCCGGCAGAATTGACCTGGGCCCTGATCATGGCGGCCACCAAACGTTTGCCTCAATACATTGGCAATCTTAAACACGGGGCCTGGCAACAATCGGGGCTTAAAGCCGCTTCCATGCCCATCAATTTCAGTCTCGGCACCGTCTTGCGCGGTAAGACACTGGGCATCTGGGGCTACGGCAAAATCGGTCAACTGGTCGCGGGTTATGGCAAAGCCTTTGGCATGCGCGTGCTGGTATGGGGCAGTGCGGAGTCACGCGCTCGCGCTGCACAGGACGGCTTTATACCGGCCGCAACGCGCCAGGCTTTTTTTGAAGAATCCGATGTCCTCTCATTGCATTTGCGCTTGAGCGACGCCACCCGCGCTGTCGTTAAATTGGAAGATCTGTCGCGCATGAAACAAACCGCTTTGATTGTCAACACTTCGCGTGCTGAACTGATTGAGCAAGACGCCTTGATCAGCGCCCTCAACCGCGGCCGCCCTGGTTTGGCGGCTGTGGATGTGTTTGAAGTCGAACCCATTTTGCAAGGACATGCACTGCTGCGCCTGGAAAACTGCATCTGCACGCCGCACATCGGCTATGTCGAAAAGGACAACTACGAGCTGTACTTTGGCGCTGCATTTGACAACGTGGTCAACTTCATCAAGGGTACGCCGACCAACATCGTCAATCCTGGCGCTTTGCAAGTGCGGCGCTGAAACGGCGCCCAGGAATGACCCCTTGGGCACCCTCTTGAAATCCTCTTTGCCTCGGGTCCTGTGGCCGCTGATGTTTGGCAACATTGTGATCGGCACCGGCGTCATGATGGTCACGGGCATCTTGACGGAGATCAGTGGTTCGCTTCAAGTGTCCATCGCCACCGCTGGGCAATTGATTTCCACCTCCGCGATTTGCACCTGCATTGGCGCCCCTTTGTTTGCGGCATGGGTCGCCGGGTGGGACCGCCAAAAGCTCCTCACAGCCAGTTTGCTTTGGTACAGCGTATTGCATGCACTGGCCGCATGGTCAGAACAATTTTCGGCCTTGCTCACTTGGCGCGCTTTGGCCATGGCGGGCGCCGCCATTTACACGCCGCAAGCGGCCTCTTGCATCGGTTTACTGGTACCACCTGCACAGCGGGGGCGTGCTATCACCTTCATCTTTTTAGGTTGGTCCGTGGCCTCTGTGATTGGCACGCCTTTGGGCGCCTGGTTGGGCGGCACCTGGGGCTGGCGCTATGCCTTTGGCTTGATCAGCGTGCTCTCACTGATCAGTGCGGCTTGGCTTTGGCGCTCCTTGCCTACAGGCATTGTTCCGCCTTCTTTGTCGCGCGCGGCTTGGCACACCACCCTGGGCTCGCGCACGATGATGCTCACGGTCAGCGTCACCATGGCTTCTGCGGCTGGCCAATTTGTGCTGTTCAGTTACATGGCGCCGTATCTCAAAACCATCTTTGGTGTCAGTACCAACACCCTGAGCCTGTTGCTGCTGATGTTCGGCTGCGCAGGTTTTGTCGGCAACGCCTTTGTGGCCCGCTACATCGATCGGATCAGCCCTTCGCGCAGCGTGATGATTTCATTGGGGTGCATGGCGTGTGGCTTGGCCATTTTTTCGTTGCTGACATCCGCAGCATGGCTGGCACTGGCGTTTTTACCATGGGGCTTGGGGCTGTTCTCGACCAACTCTGCACAACAAGCGCGCCTGGTGCAACTGGCGCCTGACTTGGCCTCGGCCTCCATTGCCCTGAATTCTTCGGCCATTTACGCAGGCCAAGCCATTGGCGCGGGCTTGGGGGGCTGGTTGCTCTTGCACCAAGGACTGACTGTCCTGCCAGGCTATGCCTGTCTGGGTCTGACTTTGGCCATGGCCGTCAGTTGGCTAGCCAGTTATTACGCCAAGAGCCACCCCTTGCACCCGTGCGCCAGAGTGCAAGGATAATGGGCGAAGATTTTTTCATTTTTTTAATGAGTTTTTATGAACTTAGCTTTTGAACAAGTGGCCATCATTGGTGCCGGCGCCATGGGCCGCGGCATCGCGCAAATTGCGGCCCAGGCCGGTAGCCGTGTGTGGTTGTATGACACGCAACCCGAAGCGGTGCAAAAAGCCCGTGACGCTGTCTTTGAGCAATGGGACAAGATGCAAGAAAAAGGTCGCCTGACGGCCGAGGCCGTGACGAGCCACAAAAGCCGCCTTTTGGCCGCCAGCAGCTTGCAAGATCTGGCCGCGTGCAACCTGGTGATTGAAGCCATTGTTGAACGCTTGGACATCAAACAAAAACTGTTCGCCGAACTCGAAGGCGTGGTCCAGGCCGACTGCGTGTTGGTGACCAACACGTCGTCGCTGTCGGTTACCGCCATTGCTGCAGCGCTCAAGCGACCAGCGCAATTTGCGGGTTACCACTTCTTCAACCCCGTGCCACTGATGAAGGTGGTGGAGGTGATTGCGGGCCTGAAAACCGACCCCGCAGTCTGCGTGCAACTCACCGCCTTTGCCAAAGCCATGGGGCACACGCCCGTGCAGGCGCAAGACACGCCGGGCTTCATCGTCAACCATGCCGGCCGAGGTTATGGCACCGAGGCGCTGCGCATTGTGAACGAGGGCGTGGCTGATTTCGCCACGATTGATCGTATCTTGCGTGACCAAGTCGGCTTCAAATTGGGGCCCTTTGAACTCTTCGATTTGACAGCCCTGGACGTGTCACACCCGGTCATGGAGTCCATCTACAACCAGTACTACCAAGAACCGCGCTACCGCCCCAGTGTGATCACCGCGCAGCGACTGGCGGGTGGTGTGGTGGGCAAAAAAGTGGGCGAAGGTTTCTACAAGTATGTGGAGGGCAAAGCCCAGGTTCCGCCTGAGCCGCCTGTGCCGCAAGTGAGCGACATGCCTCCGGTGTGGGTCTCGCCGCGCGCCACCCGACGTATGGAATTACTGCAATTGCTCAAAGACCTGGGCGCGCAAATTGAAACCGGTGCCTCGCCCTCGCCCACCGCCCTCACATTGGTCGCCCCGCTGGGCTTTGATGTGACCACCGTGGCCGTGGTGGAACGCCTGGACCCGGCACGCACCGTGGGCATCGACATGCTGTTTGACGATGCGGCCACCAAGCGCCGTGTACTGGCCACCAACCCTGCGACCCGCAGCGACATGCGCGACGCTGCGCACGCGCTGTTTGCGCGCGACGGTAAGGCCGTGAGCGTGATCCGCGACAGTGGCGGTTTTGTCACCCAGCGTGTCGTCGGCAACATCGTCAACATCGCATCCGACATGTGTCAACAAGGCGTGTGCAGCCCGCAGGACCTTGAGACGGCGGTCACCCTGGGTCTGGGCTACCCGGCGGGCCCCTTGGCCCTGGGCAACCAACTGGGACCCACCAATGTGCTGGAAGTGCTGTTCAATATGCAAACCGTCTATGGCGACACCCGCTACCGCCCCAGCCCTTGGCTGCGTCGCCGCGGCGCCATTGGCCTGTCTTTGATGCATGAAGAGGCCTGAGCCATGACCGCGCAACTGATCGGCTCCTCTGAAGGCGCCACGCTGATCCTCACGCTGAGCAACCCCGAGTTCCGCAATGCCTTGGGACCAGAGATGTACGCCGCAGGCGTCGAGGCCTTGAACGCCGCCGAGTCCAGCCCTGAGGTGCGCAGCGTCATCATCACTGGCGAAGGCGGTCTGTTCAGTGCGGGGGGCAATTTGCAACGCCTGCAAGCCAATCGGCAAAAACCACCGGAGCACCAAGCGCAAAGCATTGAAGGTTTGCACAACTGGATCGAAGCCATTCGCGCCTTTCCCAAACCCGTGATTGCGGCGGTGGAAGGCGCGGCAGCGGGTGCCGGTTTTTCTTTGGCCTTGGCATGCGACATGATCGTCGCAGCCCGCGACAGCGTGTTTGTGATGGCCTACAGCAATATCGCCTTGTCCCCAGATGGCGGCGCGACTTGGAGCTTGTCGCGTGCACTGCCGCGTCAAGTGGCAAGCGAGTTACTGATGTGCGGTGAACGCATGAGCGCCGAACGGCTGCACACGCTGGGTGTGGTGAACCGCTTGAGCGAAGCCGGACAAGCCATGACCGTGGCTTTGGCCATGGCTGATAACATCAACGCCCGAGCGCCCAATGCCGTGACCAGCATCAAGGAGTTGCTGAGCGAAGCAGACGGCAGCAACCTGAACCAACAACTCGCTCGTGAGCGAGATCATTTTGTAAAGAACTTGCACCACAGCAATGCCGGCATCGGCATCGGTGCTTTTTTGAACAAGCAAAAACCCACGTACGAATAAGCTGCCTGGTCCCCCAGGCGACAAATTCCCCTTCGACAGTCACTCAAAAGACAGACCATGGACGAACCCATTCTGACAATGGAAGAAAGAGAAGCGATCAATCAAGGTCGCTGGTTTTCTACCCTTTCACCTTCACTGCGACACGACATACTTCGATGCGCTTACGTCAAACGTTACAAAGACGGAGAACTGATCTGTGCCCGGGGCGAACCGCCCGAGCAGTGGATCGCCTGCGCCAAAGGTGCGGTACGCGTGAGCTCGACTTCGGTGTCGGGCAAACTGATCACCCTGACCTACGTGGAGCCGGGCATTTGGTTTGGCGACGTGTCGATCTTCGACGGGGATCGGCGCACGCACGATGCCTACGCGCACGGCGAGACCACCACCTTGAATGTGGCCAAAGCCGACTTCAAGAAAATCTTGGCACAGCATGTGGAGTTTTACGAAGCCATGCTGCGCTTGCATGCGCGGCGCATCCGTCAGCTCTATGGCTTGGTCGAGGACCTGAACACATTGCCCCTGCGCGCCCGATTGGCCAAACAACTCAACCACTTGCTGCGCAGCTATGGTGTGCCCAGTTTGTCGGACGCCAAAGCGATTCGCATCAGTTTGCAATTGGCGCAAGAAGAGTTGGCGCAGTTGCTGGGTGCCTCGCGTCAGCGTGTGAACCAAGAGCTCAAGCAAATGGAGCGCGAACAGGTGATCAAAATCGAGCCCGGTGGCTTGCTGATTCTGGATCGCGCCGAACTCTTGAAAATTGTGGACGCCGACCACTAGCCCCTTCATTTCCTTTTCACGGCGGTACCCACCCATGAGCCAGTTTGATCATTTCGTGGGCACCCGCCCTGTGTCCGGGCAGCATGTCTTTGACGTGCCCACTTTGCAAGCCTGGTTGACCCAACATCTGCCTGGTTTCGCCGGTCCTTTGACCGTAGAGATGTTCAAAGGCGGTCAATCCAACCCGACTTACAAACTTCTCACGCCGAGTCAGCACTACGTGATGCGGGCCAAGCCCGGTCCCGTCGCCAAGCTATTGCCTTCGGCACATGCAGTGGAACGCGAGTTCACCGTGATGAAGGGTTTGGCAGGCACTGAAGTGCCCGTTCCGCACATGCATGTGCTGTGCGAAGACGAGTCGGTGATTGGCCGCGCTTTTTACGTGATGGAGTGCATGGAAGGCCGGGTCCTGTGGGACCAGTCATTGCCGGGCATGACCACCACCCAGCGCGGTGAAATTTACAACGAAATGAACCGCGTGATTGCGGCGCTGCATTCCGTCAATGTCGAGGCACAAGGTTTGTCCGGCTACGGCAAACCGGGCAACTACATCGAGCGCCAGATTGGCCGTTGGAGCAAACAGTACATTGCTTCCGTCACACAGTCGATTCCTGAAATGGACAAGCTCATGGCATGGCTGCCGGCGCATATTCCGGCCAGCGCCAAGGACAGCGGACTGGTCAGCGTGGTCCACGGCGACTACCGCTTAGACAACCTGATGTTTCATGCCACCGAGCCCCGCGTGATTGCGGTGCTGGACTGGGAACTTTCTACACTCGGTCACCCCCTGGCCGACTTCAGCTACCACTGCATGGCCTGGCATATTTCCCCAGGTTCCTTCAGAGGCATTGGCGGACTGGACCACAAAGCGCTGGGTATTCCAGATGAGGCTGAATACATCCGCCGCTACTGCGATCGCACGGGGTTCACCACCCCGGAGGTACTGGCCAAGGACTGGAACTTTTACCTGGCGTACA
>CAIWWN010000252.1 GCA_903916355.1 uncultured Burkholderiales bacterium
GGCATCGAGCACGATCACGCCGGCGGTCAGGTTGTCCAAAATGGTTTGCAGGTTGCCGCGCGCAGCGTCCAGCTGCAACAGGCTGCGCTCCACGGCGGAGCGAGCGTCAGACAGTTGTTGCGTCATGTCGGCAAAGGATCGGGTCAAGCCGCCCAATTCGTCTTTGCCTTGCAGGGCCATTTTGGGGGTCAGGTCGCCGGCCGCTACTTGCCGCATACCGTGCGCCAGCAGCAGCAAGGGCTGCGCCAATTGATTGCCCAGCAGCACGGCCAACAGCACAGCACCCAGGACTGCCAGAAACAAGCTGAGCGTCAAGGTGCCGATGTACATGCGGCGCAAGCCGTCGCGGGCCAAGGCCCGCTCTTGGTATTCGCGGTTGGCGGACTGCACATCCAATGCATTGGCCACCAAGGTGGCCGGCAACTCTTGCGTGATTTGCAGCAGCCAAGGATCATCTTGCAAACTCAGGCTGCTTTGCGGCACCAAACTGAGCACCTTGATACGGCCCGAGGGTGCGCCATCCGGGTTCTCCTCCAAACCCTCCACCCATTCCACACTGAGTTTGTTGCGCACTTGCCGGATTTGCTCTGATCTGGGGCGCTCAGGCCGCAGTTGATAGCGCGATTGACCCACGCTGGCAATCAAGCGCCCCTTGGCGGACCACAGCACCGCGTCATTCGCGCCCAATTGTTCACGGATACGGTCCAGCGCCAGACCCGCGCTGGCCTCGGGCACTTCCATCAGTTGCTGCGAGGCCAATCGGGATTGCTTGGCCAGGTCGGCGCTGAGCGTGTCGATGGTGGCGCGGCCCAGGCTCAAGCCCGCACTCAAAGCCCCCTCGACCTTCACATCGAACCAGCTTTCGATCGAGCGCGACACAAATTGATAGGACACCACATAAATCACCCCGCCAGGCACCACGCCGACCAGCGCAAAAATGGCCGTCAATTTCACCAACAGGCGTGAGCCAAACTGCCCCCGACGCAGGCGCAGCAACAAGCGCACCAGCCCCGTCACAATGCCGATCAACAAGAAGGCGGCGACCACCAGGTTGACGATGTAGAGTTTTTCGTAGTTCTGGTCATACAGGGCGCGGTCGCTGGTGGCTTGTGTGAGCAAGACCAGCAGCAGCAAGCCGATCAACACCATCACCACCGAGCCCAGGCCCACCATCCAGCGCACGCCGGTTGACGACTTCCATCGATTTTGCAGCGTCACGGATTTGAAGGGATTCATCTCAACGAACCAATTCGTTGGGCAATCGCATAGTTCGGCTCAAGGCCAGATTCCATTCGTTTTGCCCGCCTGCGGTGATTTGGAAGGGGCGTGGCAATTGCGAGGTGTCGATGCGAAACTGAAAATTCAACACGTACTTCGTATCGGGGTCCAGCTCAGACAGATCCGCCACTTTCCAGTTCAGGTTGCGGCGAATGGCCGACAAGGCCTCGGTCAAGTTATCAAACTGCTGCGACAGGCTGCCGGCCGCAGCAGGCGCACCCAAGGCTTCGCTGGACATCGTCAGACGCCAGCGGCGCGTCAAAGGTTGGTAGGCCAGCCGGTAGTGGCGCACAGCGCCTGAGACACGGGTGTCGTACCAGTACCAGCGTTCACGCAGGATGACGGCTTCGGCGACAAAATGGATAGCCACTCCTTTGAGCAGCGCATCTTCGACTGAGGGGCCCAACTCGAGGCGCACATTGCTGGTCAGCACTATTGCGCTGTCTTGGCGCTCTAACTTGAGTTCGGTCAGCTCAATGGCCGGGGTTTGCGCCCAGGCGCTGACCAAGGGAAGGGTCAAGGCGCCAATACAAACGAGTAGCCACAGCGCACACAGCCTCAGCCATGCGCGAGTCCACCGCGCCTTGATCTCAAGGGCGCTTTTGTAGCCGTGCGTAATAAAACCCATCATGTTCACCCGTCTGATTGTCCGGGACGGATGGGGTCACGGGGCTGTTTTGCGGTATCAAATGCCCCGGGGAAGGCAATAAAACCACGTCAGTGTTGTGCTTTAGAAACGTTTGGATTTGCCTGTGGCCTTCGGCCAAGAAAATCGAACAGGTGCAATACACCAGATGCCCGCCGGGCTTAAGCAAAGGCCACAGCATTTTCAGCAAGCGCGCCTGGATGGCGGCGAGTTGCTCGACATCGCTTTCTCGGCGCAGCCAACGCACATCGGGGTGACGGCGGCCGATGCCCGAGGCCGTGCATGGCGCATCTAGCAAGATCGCGTCAAAAGGCTGGCCGTCCCACCAGCGCTCAGGCAGTGCTGCATCGGCGCCAATGACTTGGGCTTTGACCTGCAATCGGTCCAGGTTTTGAGTCACACGCTCACACCGTGCGGCATCCACGTCCAGCGCCACCACCTGTGCGCTGGGGCACAACTCCAACAGATGGCCTGTTTTGCCCCCGGGGGCGGCGCAGGCATCCAAAATACGCAAAGGCTGTTGGGTGTCCAGCCCTTGCAAAAGCAAGGGCGCAGCCCACTGGGCGGCGGCGTCTTGTACCGACACAGCACCTTGCGCAAACCCCGGCAATTGCTGCACCGGCACCGCCTTTTTCAGCTCAATGCCAAAGTCGCCCACCGCATGGCCACTCAGTCCTGCGGCATGCAGTTGGTCCAGGTAGGCCGCCACGGTGGAGCGGGTTACGTTCACCCGCAGTGTCATGGGGGCGGCTGACTGCGAGGCCGTCAAAATGGTTTGCCACTGCGCGGGGTGGTCGTTTTTTAACTTTTGGATCCACCACAGGGGGTGATTCCATTGCGCCAGAGGGTCGGCGTCGGTGAGGCGAATCAGCTCGGTGCGTTCGCGCAGAAATCGCCGTAAACAGGCGTTGATGAAATTGGCTTGCGCTCGGGTGTCTTTGTTTTGCCGTGCCGCTTCGACGGTTTGGTCCACCAAAGTGAAGGCCGAGTAAGGGGCGAGCGCGTCGTCCCAGCACAGCGCCAGGGCTGAACACAACAGGGCATCTGCTGCGGGTGGCGGTGCTTTGCGGGCCAATTGCGCACGCAAGGCCTGGGCCCTGCCCAGCCAGCGCATGACCTGAAAGGACAGGGCCTGCACACCCGGTCGCAAAGCGGGGGGCTGCGCCTCGAGCAAGGCGGTCATCGAGCGCCCGCTGCGTACAGCAGCCACCACGCTCGCCGTGCCCTGCAACAGCCGCCACAACGGCAGGCTGGACGCGGCCAGATTGGAGGCCGGCAATGGGGAAGATGTTTGGGGCATATCGGGCTTTACGCCAAGGGGTCGGCACTGTCGAGTTTGGCGGCGGTTTCAAACCTAAACTGCCGGGCCAACCAGCGTGCTGGCCATTCGCTCACGGCGTCGTTGTAGGTTTGCACCGATTGGTTGTAGGCCACGATCATAGGCCAGGCCTGGGTTTTCAGACGTTCAAATTTCTTTTGCAAAGGTTCACTGAACCAGGAGGTCTCATCGGCTGCATAAAAGTCTTTTTCTTGCCGCAGCAATTTAAAAAGCTGCACACGGGCGATGTTCAAGCGCTGAATCGGCGCCAAGGCCATGGGGTTGGCGCGCACTTGGGCCAGGCTCTCCGCAAAGGCTTCGCAAGCGGTCCAGACCTCGGTCAACGAGGTGGGCACCTTATCGGGTGCGGACTCTTCGTCGCGCACGCTGGCGGGCAGACTGCCTTGCACCCACGCCCACACGCGAACAAACTGTGCATCGACCACGGCGAACTGCTGCGCGCAAGCCGCGCGCAAACGCACCAAACGGTTGTAGGCACCCACGGCCCAAAAAAAGACCAGTGCCGCAATGATCAGCGCCGTCATGGTGTTGCTCCCCTCTCAATGGTTTGCTTGAAAAAAGCCCCTGGACCACGCAAAGCAGTCCAGGGGCTCGGGTCAGTTAAACCGGTCACCCGGTCTTCACTTACTCGCTGGCGTGGTCAGCATCGGCCACCAGTTGCTGCGCTTCGGCCAATTCACTGGCCTCTGTCTCAGCAATGGAGCGGCGCTCGGCCTCGTCCATCTCGTCCTTGGCGGCGCGGGCTTTGTGATAAGCCATGCCGGTACCGGCAGGGATCAAGCGGCCCACGATGACGTTTTCTTTCAAGCCACGCAACTCGTCGCGCTTGCCCATGATGGCAGCCTCGGTGAGCACGCGGGTCGTTTCCTGGAAGGAAGCGGCCGAGATGAAAGAGTCGGTCGACAACGACGCCTTGGTGATACCCAACAGCAAGTTGGTGAAGGTCGCAGGGATCTTGCCCTCACCGCGCAGCGCGTCATTGGTGTTGAGCATTTCAGAGCGCTCCACCTGTTCGCCGGCAATGTAGTTGGAATCGCCTGAGTTTTCCACGACCACGCGGCGCAGCATCTGACGAACAATCACTTCAATGTGTTTGTCGTTGATCTTCACGCCTTGCAGACGGTACACGTCCTGGACTTCGTCCACGATGTAGCGGGCCAACTCTTCGATGCCCAACAGGCGCAGGATGTCTTGTGGGTCGGCGGGGCCGTCCACAATGCTTTCGCCCTTGTTGACCACTTGGCCTTCGTGCACCAAGATGTTTTTCTCTTTCGGAATCAGCTCGTCCCAGACCTTGCCTTCTGGATCGGTGATCTGCAAACGGACCTTGCCTTTGGTTTCCTTGCCGAACGACACGGTACCGGTCATCTCGGCCAGCATGCCCTTGTCTTTCGGGCTACGGGCTTCAAACAACTCGGCCACACGCGGCAAACCGCCGGTAATGTCACGGGTCTTCTGACCTTCAACAGGGATACGGGCCAGCACTTCGCCTGGGCCCACGTCCATGCCGTCGCGCACTTGGATCAAAGAGCCGATCTGGAAGCCAATCGTCACCGAGTGATCGGTGCCGGGGATCTTGACTTCTTTGCCTGCGGCATCGATCAGCTTGACCTGTGGACGCACCACTTTGGTCGAACCACGGCGCTTCGGATCGATCACCACCAAGGTGGACAGACCGGTCACTTCATCCAACTGCTTGGCCACGGTGAGGCCTTCTTCCACATTCTCGAACTGCACCTTACCGGCGAATTCCGTGATGATGGGGCGGGTCAATGGATCCCAGTTGGCCAAGATAGCACCGGCTTTGATCGCCTGGTCGACTTTGACCGTCAAGATGGCGCCGTAAGGCACTTTATGACGCTCACGCTCGCGGCCATGCTCGTCATGGATGACGATCTCACCCGAACGGGCAATCACCACCAACTCGGACTTGCTGTTGGTCACATAGCGCATGGTGGCGTTAAAGCCAATCAAACCGCTGGACTTGGCTTCGACGCTGGAGGCGACCGCCGCACGCGAGGCCGCACCACCGATGTGGAAGGTCCGCATGGTCAGCTGGGTACCCGGCTCACCAATCGACTGCGCCGCAATCACGCCCACCGCTTCGCCGTTGTTGACCAAGCCGCCACGGCCCAAGTCACGGCCATAGCACATGGAGCACAAGCCGAAACGGGTGGCACAAGTCAGTGCGGTGCGCACTTTGACTTCGTCCACATTGGCCGCTTCGAGCACGTCGATCAGGTCCTCGTCCAGCATGGCACCGGCTTTGGCCAGCACTGCACGGTTTTCGGGGTCGAGCACGTCTTCAGCCGCAGTACGGCCCAAGATGCGGTCGCGCAGGGATTCGATCACTTCGCCGCCCTCGACGATGGCGCGCATCAGCGAGCCGTCAGAGGTGAAGCAATCGAGCTCGGTCACGACCAAGTCTTGCGTCACGTCGACCAAACGACGGGTCAGGTAACCCGAGTTGGCGGTCTTCAAAGCCGTATCGGCCAGACCTTTACGTGCACCGTGGGTCGAGATGAAGTACTGCAACACGTTCAGGCCTTCACGGAAGTTGGCCGTGATGGGCGTTTCAATGATGGAGCCGTCAGGCTTGGCCATCAAACCGCGCATACCGGCCAGCTGGCGAATCTGCGCGGCAGAGCCACGGGCGCCGGAGTCGGCCATCATGTAAATCGAGTTGAACGATTCTTGCTCGACGTTGTTGCCGTGGCGGTCGATGGTGCGCTCTTTGCGCAATTGGTCCATCATCACCTTGGAAACGGAGTCACCGGCTTTGCCCCAGATGTCCACCACTTTGTTGTAGCGCTCGCCAGAAGTCACCAGACCGGAGACGTATTGCTGCTCGATGTCTTTGACTTCTTTTTCAGCGGCGGCAATAATGCTGCCTTTTTCGGGCGGCACCAACATGTCGTCAATGCCGATCGAGATGCCCGAGCGCGTGGCCAAACGGAAACCGTTTTGCAGCAACTTGTCGGCAAACACGACGGTCTCTTTCAAACCGCACTTGCGAAATGAGGTGTTGATCAGCTTGGAGATTTCCTTCTTCTTCAAAGCCTTATTCAGGTTGGAGAAAGGCAGGCCCTTGGGCAAGATCTCAGACAAGAGCGCGCGGCCCACGGTCGTGTAAACCATCGAGACCGAAGGATCGAACTCGCGGGTTTCAGCGTTCTTGGTCCACTCGGTCATGCGCACACTGATCTTGGCAGTCAACTCGACCACGCCTGCATCCAGCGCGCGCTGAACTTCGCCGATGTCGGCAAAGATCAGGCCTTCGCCTTTGGCGTTGATGCGGTCACGGGTCGTGTAGTACAGACCCAGCACCACGTCTTGCGAAGGCACGATCGACGGCTCGCCCGAAGCGGGGAACAAGATGTTGTTCGAAGCCAGCATCAAGGTGCGTGCTTCCATCTGTGCTTCCACCGACAAAGGCACGTGAACGGCCATTTGGTCACCGTCAAAGTCGGCGTTGAAGGCCGCGCAAACCAAGGGGTGCAGTTGAATGGCTTTGCCTTCAATCAGCAAGGGCTCAAAGGCCTGGATACCCAAACGGTGCAGCGTAGGCGCACGGTTGAGCATCACGGGGTGCTCTTTGATGACCTCTTCCAAGATGTCCCACACCACGGGAGTGCCGGCTTCAACTTCTTTTTTCGCCGCCTTGATGGTGGTCGCAATGCCCATCGATTCGAGACGGGCAAAGATGAAAGGCTTGAACAGCTCAATGGCCATCAACTTGGGCAAACCGCACTGGTGCAGTTTGAGGGTTGGGCCCACGGTGATCACGGAACGACCTGAGTAATCGACGCGCTTGCCCAGCAAGTTTTGACGGAAACGACCCGATTTGCCTTTGATCATGTCGGCCAAAGACTTCAGGGCGCGCTTGTTGGCGCCGGTCATGGCTTTGCCGCGACGGCCGTTGTCCAGCAAGCTGTCCACGGCTTCTTGCAACATGCGCTTTTCGTTGCGCGCAATGATCTCAGGCGCTTTCAATTCCAGCAAACGGCGCAGACGGCTGTTGCGGTTGATGACTCGGCGATACAGGTCGTTCAAGTCGGAAGTCGCAAAGCGGCCGCCGTCCAGGGGCACCAAGGGACGCAGGTCTGGTGGCAACACGGGCAAGACTTCCAGCACCATCCACTGGGGCTTGATGCCTGATTTGCGGAAAGCTTCCAGCACTTTCAAGCGCTTGGAGTTTTTCTTGACTTTGACTTCAGAGCCGGTCAAGTCGCCGCGCAGACGTTCGATTTCAGAATCAATTTCAATGCTTTGCAGCAAGTCTTTGATGCCTTCAGCGCCCATCTTGGCTTGGAACTCGTCGCCGTACTCTTTGAGTTTGGCTTCATAGTCGTCTTCGGTCATGATGCTGAATTTTTTCAGCGGGGTCATGCCGGGATCGGTCACCACATAGGCTTCAAAGTACAACACGCGCTCGATGTCACGCAGCGTCATGTCCAGGACCAGACCCAAACGTGAAGGCAGTGACTTCAAGAACCAAATGTGGGCGCAAGGCGCGGCCA
>CAIWWN010000253.1 GCA_903916355.1 uncultured Burkholderiales bacterium
ATGACCATGTTGGAGAAAACACCCGAGCGGGTTATTGGCTACTTCCAGGACCGCCGAGTTCGATATGCTGCTTAAACTTCACAGGGCCGGAGCAATAGTAATTTAATCAAAGCCGTGATTTATGTCAAGCGACAATAGAGAAGACCATGCCAGAAACCGACTTTTTGCCCTCCGCCTCTGTGCAGCTTTATTTGCCGCTGTTACGCGGGGTCTCGCGTTCGTTTTACCTGTCCATCCGGCTGCTGCCCCAGGCGGTTCGTGCGCCCATTGCGGTGGGCTATTTGTTGGCACGCGCCACCGACACCGTGGCCGACACCACCGCCCTGCCCCAGGCCGAGCGTTTGACCTTGCTGCAAAGCCTGTGGGCCGCCATCGCGTCACCCACAGGCGACCTGAACGCCTCGGCAAAGCAGCTGGCCGAATTTGCCCAACAGCAAACCGCCCCGCACGAGCAAGCGCTGATGCGCACCTTGCCGCAATGTTTGAAGTTGCTGCAAGGCTTATCCAACGCCGACCAAGCCAGCGTGCGCTGGGTGCTGGGCCCCATCACCCAAGGCCAGTTGCTGGACGTGACGCGCTTTGGCCAAGGCATGCAAGCGCTGCAGACCGAACAAGAACTCACCGACTACACCTGGCAAGTGGCTGGCTGTGTGGGCGAGTTCTGGACCGAGTTGTGCGCGCGCCACCTCGGCAACTTCGCCACGCTGCCCACCGACGCCCTGCGCGAGATGGGTCGGCGCTACGGCATGGGCCTGCAGCGCCTGAACATCCTGCGGGACGCCGGGGCCGACCTGGCGGCCGGGCGCTGCTATTTGCCGCAAGACCGCTTGGCAGCTCTTGGTGTTAGCCCGGCGCAACTGGCCCAGGCTGTAAAGCTTGGGGATAGCGCCCCTCTGTTGCGCGTGGCGCCCCTGTTCAACGACTACCTGGACCTGACGCAGGCGCAACTGCTCGATGGCCTGCAATACAGCTGCGCTTTGCACAGCCGCCGCCTGCGCGTAGCCAGTGCCCTGCCCGCGCTGATTGGCACCCGTACTCTGGCGCTGCTGCGCCAAGCTGGCCCCTTGGCTTGGCAGCAACGTATCAAAATGCCGCGCCACGAAATCAGGGCTTTGCTGTGGCGCCTGTTTTGGCGTGGCGCTTCGCCCTACGCACTGGCCCAAGAATTTGTCCGTCTCTCGGCCCCTGCTGCGCCTTGACTGCCCAGAAGCAGTGCGAGAATCGCATCCCATGACCCCGCAAGACTACGTCCAGCAAAAAGCCGCCGCCTCAGGCAGCAGCTTTTATTACGCCTTCCTATTCCTCCCCCCAGATCGACGCGCGGCCATCACCGCGTTTTATGCCTTCTGCCGCGAAGTGGACGACGTGGTCGACGAAATCAGCGACGCCAGCGTGGCCGCCACCAAGCTGGCCTGGTGGCAAAAAGAAGTGCTGCAAGCCTACGCAGGCCAGCCCAGCCATCCCGTCATGCAAGCGCTGATGCCGCACACCCAGCCCTTTGGCATCGAGAGCCGCCACCTGATGGCCGTGATCGAAGGCTGCCAAATGGACCTGAACCAAACCCGCTACCTCGACTTTGCCGGCCTGACCCAGTACTGCCACCTGGTGGCCGGCGTGGTAGGCGAAGTCGCCGCCCGCATCTTTGGCCAGACCGACGACGCCACCACCCAGTACGCCCACAAGCTGGGCCTGGCGTTTCAGATGACCAACATCATCCGCGACGTGGGCGAAGACGCCATGCGCGGACGCATCTACCTGCCGCTGGACGAGCAGCAACGCTTTGGCGTCAAGGCGCAAGACCTGATGCAACGCAGCTACTCCGACAAATTCACCGCATTGATGAAGTTCCAAACCGACCGCGCCCACACCCTGTACGACGAAGCCCTGGCCCTCTTGCCCGCCGCCGACCGCCGCACCCAAAAACCCGGCCTGATGATGGCCAGCATCTACCGCACCCTGCTGCGCGAGATCGAAGCCTCAGGCTTTCAAGTGCTGCATCAGCGCATTGCGCTCACACCGCTGCGCAAGCTGTGGTTGGCTTGGAAGATGCAGGCGCTGGGGCGGTTTTGACCAAATCCCAATTTGGGACTAAAATATTTCGATGCGTGTCATTGCCGTCTCCACACTCAAAACTTTTTGGGAACGGCCCGGCCGAAGCGATTGTGAAGAACCTTTAAAGACTTGGTACGGGGAAGTCTGCCGCGCTCAGTGGCGGTCCCCCGCCGATATCAAAGCCCAATATGGAAATGCCAGCATCGTTGGAAACAACCGCATTGTCTTCAACATCGCTGGCAACAAATACCGACTGATCGTGGCATTCGCGTACAGAATGCAAGTCGCTTATATCAAGTTTGTCGGGACGCACGCTGAGTACGACAAAGTTGACGCTGCCTCTGTGGATCAGTCTTGAGTGTTAAGGAGAGAAACATGGAAATCACCCCCATCCGGACCGATGATGACTACCGCAACGCATTGCGTGCTGTGTCTGCATTGGTGGACCACGACCCTGCGCCCGATTCACCCGAAGGCGAGCGACTGGATGTGCTCTCCACCCTGATCGAATCCTACGAGCGCAAACACCATCCTATTGAGATGCCAGATCCTGTAGAAGCCATTAAGTTCCGCATGGATCAATCCGGCTTGTCAGTTAAGGATCTGGAGCCCATGATTGGCCAGAGCAATCGTGTCTATGAAGTGTTGAATCACAAACGCCCCCTGACACTTCGAATGATTCGCAATCTGAATCGGGGTTTGGGTATATCTGCACAAGTCCTGATCAAAGACGCACGCCAACCCACACCCAAGCTCGCCTCTGGTGTTTAAGACAGCGACGGATAAATTTTAGAAACGTTAAGCCGCCATCACTACCATCCCCAGCGCCTGCTTGTGCGCTTCCCGCGCCAAACAGGCATGCAGCCAAGCAGCCACCGCCGGATACTGCGCCAGCAAGCCAACCGCTGGTCGAAGCCAATTCGCTACGCTGGCCACACACAAGTCGGCCACGGTGAAACGGTTGGCGGCCAAATACGCTTCGCCCCTGCCGCTCTGCGCTTGCAAGTGGCCTTCCAACACCGCCAACGGTACTCGCAAGCGGCTTTCGGCCTGGTCGGCCAGCTCGGGCTTGCGTTGGTCTGAGGGCATGGCCATGCGGTGCATCAGCACGGTGAGTGCGTCTTTTTCCAACTCAGTCACCGCCCAAAAACTCCAACGCAGGGCCTCGGCTTCTTCGCGGGCGCTGGAGGGTGTGATGGACTGACCATCAGGCTGACCGTGCACGCGGGCAATGTACAGCGCGCAGGCCATGCTTTCCCACACGGTCACCGTGCCTTCGGGACGTTCGTCCACCACCACGGGAATATGGCCGTTCGGGTTCAGGTGGAGGAACTCGGGCGTGCGGGTGGCGCCGCCTTTGTAAGTAGCGGCCACGTGCTCAAACGGCACACCCAACTCCAACGCCGTCCACAGTGGGCGCAAAGCGCGCGAGGCGCTGATGCCGTAAATTTTCAGAGTCATCGTCTACTCACTGAACTGTGTGTTCAAAGGTGTTGCGGCCACAGCGCGCACAAGGCGTTCAGCTCGGCCACTTGGACTGGCGCGGGGTGGCTGGGGTACGGCCAATCTTTGCCCTCACGGTTCAGCCACACCACTTGCATGCCAGCGTCCATGGCGCCCACGCAGTCGGCGTGCGCATCGTCACCAATGTGCAGCACCTCATGCGGGGCCACGCCTGCCGCCTCGGCCCCCGCCACAAAAATGCGCAGATCAGGTTTGGCCACGCCCAGCGACTGCGCGCTGACGCTGGCGTGAAAATGCTGGCCAATGCCCACGCGATGCACATCGGCGTTGCCGTTCGACAGCGCCACCACCGGGTAGCGCTGACTCCAAAAAGCCAAGGCCGGCAGCGCATCGTCAAACAGCGTCACGCGTTGTCGCGCCGCAAAAAAGACCTCAAAGGCAGCCTCTGCCAAGTGACCCGGGTCGCCGGCCCGTAACAGCATTTCGCGGATGGCCTCACGCCGCAAAAAAGACAAATCGTGCGCCTGGTCGGCATGGCGCTGGGAGATCTCGGCACGCACCGCTTTTTTCAGCTCGGGCTCTTGGGACAAGGCTGCCGTGGCGGGGGCGTGTTGCTTGAGCCAATCGGTCAAGGCCACCTCAGCACCTGCGATGGTGGGCCAAACCGGCCACAAGGTGTCGTCTAAATCGAGGGTAATGGCTTTGATTCGAGAAATGTCAATCATGGTGAGAGAGAATACCGCACATGGCATTCAACACAGAACCTTCATTCCAGCACGGCCAGGCCGCCCGCACGGCGGTGCTTTATTGCAATCTGGGCACGCCCAGCGCGCCCACAGCGCCAGCGCTGCGCACCTATTTGGCCGAATTCCTGGGCGATGGCCGTGTGGTCGAAATCCCCAAGCCCATCTGGTTGCTGATTTTGCACGGCATCATTTTGCGGGTACGGCCCAAAAAATCGGCCGCCAAATACGCCAGCATCTGGACCGAAGGCGGCTCACCGCTCAAGGTGTTTACTCAGCAGCAGGCGCAGTCGCTGGGCACGGCGCTGCAAGAACGTGGCCACCATGTGTCGGTGCGTTACGCCATGCGCTACGGCCAGCCGTCCATCCCTGAGCAGTTGAACGCATTTAAAGAAGAAGGCGTTCAGCGCGTGCTGATCGTGCCCGCCTACCCGCAGTACAGCGGCACCACCACCGCCAGCGTGTTCGATGCGGTGTACCGCTGGGGCCTGAAAACCCGTCTCATCCCCGAGCTGCGGTTTGTGAACCATTATCACGACCACCCACGCTACATCGCCGCCTTGGCGCAAACAGTGCGGGAACATTGGGCGAAACATGGCCAATCCGAGCAATTGGTCATGAGCTTTCACGGCGTGCCTGAACGCACCCTGCACCTGGGTGACCCTTACCACTGCGAGTGCATGAAAACTGGCCGCCTGCTGGCCGAGGCGCTGGGCCTGTCCAAAGACCAGTACAAGCTGACCTTTCAGTCGCGCTTTGGCAAAGCCAAATGGCTGGAACCCTACACCGAGCCCACCTTGGTGGCCATGGCGCAGCAAGGTGTGAAAAAGGTCGATGTGATTTGCCCCGGCTTCACCGGCGACTGCCTGGAAACGCTGGAAGAAATTCAGCAAGAAGCCAAAGAAGCCTTTGAATACGCTGGCGGCGAGAGCTTTAACTACATCCCCTGTCTGAACAACCATGCGCAGTGGATCGAGGCGCTGGCCGACATCAGCCTCGGGCACATGCAGGGCTGGGACTTGTCAGCCCCCAACGCCGCAGCCCTGGCCACCAGCCGCACCCGGGCCTTGGCGCATGGGGCGAAGAACTGAGATCGCTTGCAGGCAAGTTTCTACCATAAAGCCTGACTTGTGTAGGAGCCAGCCTGCTGGCGATCCAGCACAAGTGTCGCCCTGCGGCGTCGATGTTGTCTTGTCATTCATCCAGCCGCCACCACCGACACACCGCGCCCCGGCAAACTCAGCGCCAACCATTGGCCCACCTGCCAATGGCGCTCCACCTCGGGCGAGACGACAAACACCGGGCCCAGTTCGGTATCCAAAGTCAGCTCCATGAAGCTGCCCAAATAAGCCCACTGCTTGAGCTGCCCCACCAAGGTGGCCGGGGGTTGTTCCCCCGCCATCAACTCGCGCCCGACCAACCAGGCCTCGGGCCGCACTGCAGCGCGCACCGCCCCCGGCGCCATGGCGTGGCGTGGCAGTAAACGCAAAGGGCCCAGTTGCACCGCACCGTCGGCCAGCGACTCGCCGTCAAACAACACCGCCTCGCCCATGAAGCCGGCGACAAAGGCCGAACTCGGGCGCTCGTACAAATCTTGCGGCGTGCCGGCCTGCGCAATGTCGCCGGCCTCCATCACAATGATCTGGTCGCTCACCGCCAGCGCTTCGCTCTGGTCGTGCGTCACATACGCCACCGTCAAGCCCAAGCGTTGCTGCAGTTGGCGAATTTCATCGCGCATAGAACGGCGCAAGCGCGCGTCCAGGTTCGACAACGGCTCGTCAAACAATAACACCGAAGGCTCCAGCACCAAGGCCCGCGCCAGCGCCACGCGCTGCTGCTGCCCGCCCGACAGCTCGCTGGGCAAACGCGTCTCGTAACCTTTGAGACCCACCTGGGCCAGGCTGTGCGAGGCGCGCTCTTGCGCCTCGGTTTTGGCCACGCCACTCACGTCCAGCCCGTAGCGCACGTTCTCAATCACATTCATGTGCGGGAACAGGGCGTAGCTTTGGAACACCATGCTCACATTGCGCTCTGAAGGCCCCAGGTGTGTCACATCTTTGCCGTCGATCACGATCTGCCCACCGCTGGGCACTTCCAGCCCCGCGATCATGCGCAAGGTGGTGGTCTTGCCACAACCCGAAGGCCCAAGGATGGTGGTCAAGCTGCCCTTGGGCACGACGAAATCAATGCCCTTGACCACCAGCGGCGAGTCAAGGCCGCCGTAGCGTTTGCTGACCTGTTTGAATTGAATACCCATTGCATCTTGTCCTTGTTTTACAAGGCAGTGACCGGGGCTGAGGCACCTCGCCCCAACTGCCGCTCACCCACCAGTTTTTGAATGCCCCAGGTGATGACCGACATCAGCACCATCAGCACCGTGCAATACGCCAGCGCCACGCCGTAGTCGCCGTTGCCCACCCGGCCAATGATGTAAGTCGTGGCCAACTCGTACTGCGCCGTGACCAAAAAAATCACCGCTGACACCGTGGTCATGGAGCGCACAAAACTGTAAACCAGCGCGGTGACCAGCGCAGGTTTGAGCAGGGGCAACACCACCCGGCGCAGCGTGGTGAGGGTGCTGGCGCGCAGCATTTGCGAGGCTTCGTCCAGCGAGCGGTCCAATTGCTTGAACGCCGCCGTGCCCGCGCGCACGCCCACCGGCAGATTGCGAAACACAAAGCACAAGACAATCACCAGCCCGGTCCCCGTCAGCTCCACAGGCGGCACATTGAAAGCCAAGATGTAACTCACACCCAGCACCGTGCCGGGAATGGCAAAGGTCAGCAAGGCAGAAAACTCAAACACCGCCTTGCCCCTGAACTCGGTGCGTGCCAGCAACCAGGCCATCAGCAGGCCCAAGCCCGCACACACCGGCGCGGCCATGGCAGACAAAGTGAGCGTGGTGAACAGCGACTTCCAGGCGGTGCCCGCAAACACCCAGCCGAACTCGCCCACCTGCACATCGAACGCCGTCTTGAAATGCGCCAGCGTGAAAGTAAAGTCGCGCCCCCAGGTCTGCACAAAACCACCGGCAAACGCAAACACATAGACCACCACGGTGAACAACAACCAAGGCCCGGCCACACTGCGGCACACCTGCAGCACCACCGGCGGCAGTGGCATGGCCACGCCCGCATCGCCTTTGCCCGAGACCGTGGTGAAGCTGCTGCCCGCCAACACCCGGCGCTGCACAAAAAACACGGCCAGCGCAAAACTCGTCAGCACCAGCGCCAAGGCGGCGGCCATGCCCGGGTCCAGCGCGGCGCCCACAATGGCAAAAAAGATTTCAGTCGACAGCACCGCAAACTGCCCACCCACAATGATGGGGTTGCCAAAGTCGGCCATGCTTTCAATGAAACCGACCAAGAAAGCATTGGCCAGCCCGGGTTTGAGCAGCGGCAGTGTCACCGTCCAGAAGGTTTGCATGCGGCTGGCGCGCAGGGTTTGCGCGGCCTCCTCCATCGACGGGTTGACGCCTTGCACCACGCCACGCATGATCATGAAGGCAATGGGCGTGAAGGCAAACATCTGCGCCAGCCAAATCCCCAGCACGCCATAAAACCAGCGCGTGGGCTGCACGCCCCAGGCCCATTCCAAGGCTTGGTTGAACAAGCCGGCCCGGCCAAATAACAAGATCAAACCCAGGCCCACCACAAAGGGTGGGGTGATCATGGGCAGCATGGCCAAAATATTCAAAGGCTTGGCAAAGCGCGTGCCGCCGCGTACCGCCCAAAGGGCCAACATCGTGCCCAGCACCGTGGTGCCGGTGGCGGTGATCAAGGCCAGCCACAGCGTGTTCCAGGCCACACCGCAGCGCCCCGCGCTGTGCAAGCAACCCAGGCCCCAGACCCGCTCGGTGGCCACGCGCTCCAGCAGATTGGGCCAAGCGTAGGCGCCCGTATCGTCCACCCAAGCCGCGATCAAAGAACGCAGCACCGGGTAGACCACAAACAAGGCCAACAAGGCGGTACACACCACCACCGCGCCGGCCACAAACACGTCGCCCCGAAATGCACCCAGCCGCGCCAAGGCCGCACCCAGTAATACAAACAGACTGAGCAAGACCACAGCCGCGCCCCAGCCCATGCCGTATTGCCCGATGGGCAAGGCGCCCCAGGCCGATTCAAGTGAAGCAAATGCCCAACCGGTGGCGCCAATGGCAAAGCCGCTGGCCAGCAGTCCGAGAATGCCCAGCAAGCTGCCCAGCAGCATTCCCCAGCCTTGCACGCGCGGCGCGCAGTTGACCACCAGCACCAAGGCACACAGCAGCAAACCGGCGAAGCCTGTCCATAACCATGGGCGGCCATGTTGCAGCGCTTGCACCCCGCCGCTGGCCGTTTCGGGCCCACCCCAAATGCCGGGCAGCGCCTGCAGCAGTGACAGGTCTTGCAGAAAATACCAAGGCAACAAGGCAAAGCCGAGCAAGCCCAAAAGGGTCCAGCCTTGCAGTGCACGCTGCAAACGCAGCGCCGGGTTCAGTTCAGCCATGGCTCAATGCGGCAGGCTGTTGACGTCTTTTTCCCAGCGCTGGATCAGGCGCTTGCGCTCGGCCGTTTGGCCGTACTTGGCGTAGTCGTAATTGATGAGTTTGATCTTGCGAAAGTCCGGCACGCGCGGGTCGACCTTGGTTTCTTTGTTGGAGGGCAACTGGAACTGCAAAGTCGCCGCGCCCAGGGCTTGGGCTGACGGCGTCAAAGCCCATTCGTAAAACTTTTTCGCAGCGTCTAAGTTGCGGCTACCGCGCACGATGGACATGGAGCCGATCTCGGCGCCCGTGCCATCAGCTGGAGTGATGGTCTCGATCGGAAAGCCCTGCGCTTTTTCGCCCGGGCCGTCATGCACAAAACTGATCGACACCGTCGTCTCACCGCGTGCCACAGCCTTGATCGGGCCCGTGCCTGAGCGGGTGTAGGTGCTGATGTTTTTGTGCAGACCCTTGAGGTATTCAAAAGCTTTGTCTTCGCCCATGAGCTGCACCAAGGTGGCGATCATGGTGTAGGCCGTGCCACTGGACGCGGGGTTGGCCGACTGGATTTCGCCTTTGTATTCGGGCTTGAGCAGATCGCTCCAAGTCTTGGGAATGGGCAACTTTTTCTTCGCCAGCAACTCGGTGTTGTAGCCAAATCCCAGCGGGCCTGAATAGATACCCACCGTCTTGTAGCCGGACTGCTCGGCTTGCTTTTGTGCCCATGTGTGCAATTGAGGCAAGCTGGGCGATTTGTATTCGAGGCTGAGGTTTTGCTCGGCCGCTTGCAGGTGCGGGTCGCCCGTGCCACCAAACCAAATGTCGGTCTTGGGGTTGGCTTTTTCAGCGGCCAATTGGGCAATCGCTTCGCCCGAACCTTTGGCCGTCATATTGACCTTGATGCCTTGGCTTTTCTCAAACGTCACGGAGATCATGCTGCACCAAGCCGCTTGCGCCGAGCAAATGATGTTGACCTCTTTGTTTTGCGCTTGGGCGCTGAGAGCCACCAGGGCCAGAAAAGGAATGAATTTGAATGAATTCACGGTGTGCTCCACTATTTTTATAGCGCTATTGTGCTACCAAAGAAAGCCCTACTCCGTGAATTCAGCCCCCTGAAGATGCGTGGATGAAATCCGCCACCCACTCCCATTGCTGCAGCACATTCAGCGCCGGAGCGTGGCCGCAGCCAGGCACCTCAATCACCTTGAGTTTCCCACGCTTCCCCGGCCCGCGTCGGCGCATGGCGGCCACCGTTTCAGGCAAGACCAAATCCGACTCGGCCCCGCGCAGCAGCAATACCGGTTGGGTCATGGCGTCGTAGTGCTGCCAAATCAAATAATCGTTCGGATGCGCAGTGAACTGCAGCGCCATGGCCGGGTCATAATGCGGCGTGACGCGTCCATCAGGCATGCGCCGCATGGAGGTCTCGGCCAAACGCCGCCACTGCGCATCGCTCAACCAACCAAAGGGTTTGTAGACCTGGCGAAAAAAAGCTTCCAGCTCGGTGAGCGTGTCAAACGCCGGCGGCTGGCCGGCATACGCTTTGATGCGTTCAATCGCCGCTTGCGCCAACTCAGGCGCGTTGTCGTTGAGCACCAGGCTCAAAATGCGGTGCTTCAAACTCGGCTCGACCAGTCCTGCGGCGCACAGCGTGCCAATGGCGCCGCCCATGGAGGTGCCGACCCAGTGCACGGCGCGCAGTTGCAAACCGTCCATCAGTTCACGCGCCAGCCGGGCGTAAAACGCCAAACAATATTCCTGCTCGGGTGCGCGGCTCCACTGCGACAGACCGCGCCCCACGGTGTCGGGGCAAATCACGCGGTAGCCTTGCTGGCTCAGGTGCGTGGCCAACTCGTCCATGTCGCGCCCGGTGCGGGCCAGGCCATGCCACGCGATCACCGTGCCGCGCTCGGCCTTGCCCCAGTCGGTGTAGTGCAATTGCACACTGGCGCAATCGATGTATTGCGAGGTGAACAGCGGTGCGGCTTGCGTCATCGCGGCACTCCAGAAGAAACCGGCGCAGCGCGCATGCGCAAGCGCCCCACCACTCCCGTGGGAAAGTAATACACCGACATCACAAACAGCAAGCCCAGCCACAGCAACCAGCGGTCGGGTGAAAGCAAGGACGACAGCAAAGGCACCGCCGTGGTGGCTTCGCTGGCCAGACGCAGCAGGTCTTGCAAATAGCTTTGCGCCAGCAAGAACAGCACCGAGCCAATGGCCGCGCCATACATGGTGCCCATGCCGCCAATCACGACGATCAAGAGCACGTCCATCATGATTTCAAAACTGAGCGAGGTGTCGGGCCCGTTGTAGCGCAGCCAAAGCGCCAACATGGCCCCCGCCACACAGGCGTAGAGCGCCGACAACACGCTCGACAGCGTGCGGTACACCACCACGCGGTAGCCGATGGCCTCGGCGCGAAACTCGTTTTCACGTATCGCTTGCAACACGCGGCCAAACGGTGAATTGACAATGCGCAGCAGCGACAGCATGGCCGCCAGCGCGATCACAAACAGCAGGTAGTAGCAAAGCAAACGGCCATCGAGCGACACCCCCAAGAACGGCGCTTCGCTGAACTCGGTGCTGGGCAGCAGCAGCTCAGGCAGCTTGAAACTCAGACCGTCTTCACCGCCGGTAAAGTCCGACAGCTGCGAGGCCAGCGTTTGAAACGCGGCCGCCACAGCCAGCGTGATCATGGCGAAAAAGATCGCCCGCACGCGCAGCGAAAACAAGCCTATGGCCAGGGACAACACCAGCGTGAGACAGAGCGACAAGGCAAAGCCTGCGGCCAATGAACCCCAGGTCGGGCCCCAGGTGTTGGACGCCATGGCGATGCCATAAGCGCCGATGCCAAAGAACATGGTGTGGGCAAAACTCACGATGCCGGTGTAACCCAAGAGCAGGTCAAAGCCCGCCACCAGCACCACAAAGATCAGCACCTTGGCCGCGACCGACAAGGCTTTGACGCCGGGAAACAGAAACGGCGCCAACGCCAGGCCCAGCAAGATGACGAGCAGCAATGCGGCCAGCAAGCGGCTGCGCGGTGCGTCGTTGGAAATGAGGCGGCTGATCATGGTCGTTCTCCGCCGGGCCGCCCCAAGGAGAACGAAGCCCCCTCGGGGGGCAGTGAGTACACAAAGTGACGAGCGTGGGGGTTCATAGTCTTTTCAGCGGTTAGCCACCGGGTAAACGCCCTGCGGACGCCAGAGCAGCACGCCGGCCATCAGCGCGATGTTGGAAAACAACGCCAGTTTGGGTGCCAGAAAGCCGGTGTAGTTGGCCATCAGCCCCACCAGCAAGGCACCAATCAGCGCGCCGCCGGTGGAGCCCAGGCCGCCAATGATGATGACGATGAAGATCAGCACGTTGACCTGCGCGCCCATTTGCGGGACCACGTTTTGCTGGTACAGACCCCACATCACACCGCCCAGACCGGCCAGCGCACTGCCCGCCACGAACACGCCAATGAACAAGCGGCGAATACGGTAGCCCAGCGACTCGACCATCTCGCGGTCTTGCACGCCGGCGCGGATCAGCAGGCCGATCTTGGTGCGGCCCAGCACCCACATCTGCACCGCAAACACCGCCAGGCCCACGGCCACGGCCAGCAATCGGTATTTCTCAATCGCCGCATCGCCCCAGAGCACCGCGCCGCGCATGGCTTCGGGCAAAGGCAAGGCGATTTGCTGCGGGCCCCAAATGACCTTGATGAGTTCCTCGCCAATGATCATGCCGCCCATGGTGATGAGGATTTGCTTGAGGTGCTGGCCATACACCGGCCGAACGATGAAGCGCTCAAACGCCAACCCCACTGCCGCGGCCACCGCCATGGCAATCCCCATGGCCGGCAGCACCGCCACCATATTGCGCCACCACAGGCCGGAGCCGGTCCAGTCGCCCATGGCCCCCAGCACGCTGGTGGCCACAAACGCGCCCAACGCAATGAACAGGCCGTGACCAAAGTTGAGCACGTCCATCAGGCCGAACACCAGGGTCAGGCCCGAGGCCATGATGAAGATGATCATGCCCATGGCCAGGCCCGCCACGGTGAGCGTGAGCCAAGTGGAGCCCGAACCGATCAAGGGCCAAGCCAGCAGCGCCAGCACCGGCACCAAGAGCAAGGGGCGGGTATCGATGTCTTCCCATAATTTCATAACGCCAAACCCAACAACGATTGCTGCAAAGCCTTGTCTTCGGCCAACGCCTGCATGCGGCCTGCATGCACCACGCGGCCGTTGTCCATCACGGCCACGGTGTCGCCCAACTGCTGGGCGAAATACATGTTTTGTTCGACCAGCAAGATCGTCACGCCACTGTGCTTGAGCTGCTGAAACGCGTCGATCATGTTCTGAATAATGGCCGGCGCCAGACCCTTGCTGGGTTCGTCAATGATCAGCAAATCACGCGGCTCCACAATCGCCCGCGCCACGGCCAGCATCTGCTTTTGCCCGCCTGAGAGCTTGCCTGCGGGGTGATTCCAAAACTTTTCCACCGCTGGAAAGAGTTTGAAAATCCACTGCAGTCGCGCATCAATCATCTGCGCCGCATGCTGGGCGCTGCGCGCCGCCAGCAGCATGTTTTCTTTCACCGTCAGGTCCGAGAAGATGCCCATGTTTTCAGGCACGTAAGCGATGTTCTTTTGCGCAATGGCGGGCGTGTTCAGCGCCGTGATGTCTTCACCGCCAAAGCTGATGCGCCCCTGCGAAGCGGGCCACAAGCCCATGATGGTGCGCAGCGTGGTGGTCTTGCCCGCGCCGTTGCGCCCCAGCAGCATGGTCAGCTCGCCACGCGGTACCACCAAGTCCACGCCGTGCAGGATGTGGTACGCCCCAATGTGGGTGTGCACGCCTTCGAGGCTTAAGAGGTTGGAACTCATGACTTGCTTATTCATGTGGCTTCCCTCGCTTTGCCTAGATAAGCTTCTTGCACGATGGGCGAGGCAATCACTTCGGCCGGGTCGCCATCGGCCACCAACTCGCCGTTGTGCAGCACGATGATGCGGTCGGCCAGCTCGCGCACCACGTCCATCTTGTGCTCCACCAGCAAGATGGTTTTGGTCTTGTCTTTTTTCAGCTGCCGAATCAAATCCAAAATCACCGGCGCTTCGTCGTGGCTCATGCCGGCAGTGGGTTCGTCAAACATGTAGACCGAAGGCTCGAGCGCCATGAGCAGCGCCACTTCAAGCTTGCGCTGGTCGCCGTGTGGCAAGCTGGCCACCGGGGCGTCTTGCTGCGCGGTCATCGACACGGAGGTCAAAATTTCCAACGCCCGGTTTGTCAGCGCAGCATGGTCGCTCCAAATGCTCCACAAGTTCAGACCACGCCGGTGGGTGCCCTCTTTTGTGGCTTGCACGGCCAGGCGCACGTTTTCCAGCACCGATAAATTCGGGAACAAATTGGTCAGCTGAAACGCCCGGCCCAGGCCGGCACGGGTGCGCGCCGAAGCGCTCAAACCCGTCAGCTCGCGGCCGTTCAAATGCACCGAGCCTGCGCTCGCGGGCAATTGCCCCGAGATCAGGTTGAAGTACGTCGTTTTGCCCGCGCCGTTGGGGCCCACGATCGCAGTCAGCGTGCCCGGCACAAAGCGGCATGAGACCGCATTGACCGCCACATGACCGCCAAACCGCACGGTCAGGTTTTGGGTTTCAAGCATTCAATTCACCAAGATGTAGCAGGTGCAGGCGAGCGTTGTAGGAGCTTGCCTGCAAGCGATCAGCGTAAACGGCATCGCCAGCAGGCTGGCGCCCACAAACACAGCGCGGTCAGCGTTTGTTGCGGATCGGTACGTTCATTTCTTCGGGCTTGATCTCGCGGATCAACTCAGGAACGCCCCAGGCAAAAGCCGGGTCGACCTTGATCTTGAAGTGGTACATACTCTGCATGGCTTGGTGGTCTTCCTTGCGGAAAGTCATCTTGCCCTTGGGTGTGTCAAAGCTCATGCCTTCCATGGTGGCGATCAGCTTGTTGGCGCTGGTGTCGCCATTGGTTTTCTTCAGCGCCGTCACCAAAGCCATGGCCGATGAAAAACCGCCCGCTGTGAAGAAGTCAGGCGGTGATTTGAACTGGCTGTAATGGCGCGCGACCAGGGCTTCGTTCACCGTATTCTTGGGCATGCCGAAGTAGTAGTAAGCCGCGCCTTCCATGCCGGGGAACTGCTTGTAGGACACCATGGCGGGCAGGATGTTGCCGCCCGTGGCGATTTCGATGCCGTAACGCTTCAAGTCCATGTCGGCAATCTTGAACGGGTTGCCACCGGCCCAGATGATGAAAATGATCTTGCGACCCGGCAAGGCTTTGAGCTTGTCGATCATGCGCTGCGCACCGGCGGTGAAGTCGGTGGTGGCGGGCGGCAGGTACTCTTCGTGCACCAGCTTGGATTTCTTCAGGGCTTCTTTGAATGCCTTGACGCCGTCACGGCCAAAGGCCGAGTCTTGCGCCATGGTGACGATGCTCACGCCGTCTTTGTCCACGGCCACTGCGTTGGCAATCGCGTCCTGGCTGCTGTTGCGGCCGGTGCGGAAAATGTATTGATTCCACTTGTCGCCGGTGATCGAGTCGGCCACCGCAGGCTCAACCAGCAAAATCTTTTTGTATTCTTCGGCCACCGGCAACATGGCCAGTGCCACGGGCGAGGCGGTCGGGCCCACGGCCAAGTCGACCTTGTCGTCACCGTATGCGGCGGCCAACAGGTTTTTGCCCAAGTCAGGTTTGCCTTGGTCGTCTTTTTCAATCACCACGATCTTGCGACCGTTGATGGTCATGGTGCCGCCAGTGGCGTAGTCCAAGCCCATCATCAAACCGGTTTGGGTTTGCTTGCCGTAGGCTTCCAGCGGTCCGGTCTTGCTGTAGATATGGGCGATTTTGATGTCCTGCGCTTGGGCTGCGGCGCAGAACGAAACAGCCATCAGGCCAGCGATTTGGGCTGCCAATGAAGTGAGTTGTCGACGGTTCACAAGGGTCTCCTTTGTTGATCTTTACCCCTCAAGCCTTGCACGAGCTGTGCCAAGCGCCCATGGGGCGGTAAGTCCTTGATTACAAGGGAAAATGGTGCAAAACACCATGCACACCAACCCTAAGTGACTTAAATAAACCTAAATCCGGCAATTACCCCGCCGCCATGATCCGGTCTGGAGGTAGCCACGGCGGCAGCGGGCGGGTGATTTTCGCTACCACATAGTCTAGGAACGCCTTCCATCGATCTGACTGAGGCAACTGCCCCGCAATGGCCCGTACATGGCTGAGG
>CAIWWN010000254.1 GCA_903916355.1 uncultured Burkholderiales bacterium
CCGCCAAGGTGCTGGCCGAGTTCCGCGCCGAGATCGCCAAGTTAGAAAAGTAACTCAGTCGCCCCAGCTGTTGCAAAGCAGCTACCGGTACTCGCTCACATCGGCGGGTACCGTTTTTTTTGATTTAAAGGATTTAACTTGAAAAAGTTTCTCGAAACAGCCTCCGGTTTGCTGGCTGGCTTGGCCCTGTTCGCCATCATGGTGCTCACTTTTTTGGATGTGGGTGGCCGCAAATTGCTGGACCACTCCATCAGCGGGTCGCTCGAAATGACTGAACTGCTGATGGTGGTGGTGATTTTTGGCGCCCTGCCCCTGGTGTCTGAGCGCGGCGAACATGTGGTGTTCGACTCCTTGGACGGCTTCTTTCCAGACACGGTCAAAAAAATCCAACGCGGCCTGGTGCACATGCTCTGCGGTGTGGCCTTGATCGCTCTGGGTTGGCTGATGTGGCAAACCGGAAATGAATTTTCAAGCGCCGGCGAAACCACCGCGCAACTGAAAATTTTGAAATCGCCTTTCATCTACGGCATGGGTGTGCTGTGCGCTTTCACCGGCTTCATTCACCTGAGCTTGATGCGCAATCCCTTGAACCACGAAGCATCTGAAGGCGGTGTCCTGTGATTGAAGCCCTGATTGGATTTGCCGCCATTTTTGGTCTGGCCTTGCTGCGCGTGCCGCTGGCTTTCTCGATGGGCATGGTCGGCGTGGTTGGCATTGGCCTGATCCGCGGCTGGATGCCGGCCTTGGCCAGTACGGCGCAAGTGGTGCATGAGACTGGTTTTGCCTACACCTTGTCGGTGATTCCTTTGTTTATTTTGATGGGCAACTTTGTCGCTCGCGCCGGTTTGGCGCATGAGCTGTTTCATGCGGCCTACACCTTCATTGGTCACCGGCGCGGTGGTTTGGCCCATGCCACCATCGCCGCCTGCGCGGGTTTTGGTGCGATTTGCGGCTCGTCGATTGCCACTGCGGCCACGATGAGCAAGGTCGCCTACCCCTCGATGAAAAAACTCGGCTACAGCGACGCCCTGTCCACCGGCGTGATCGCCGCCGGCGGCACCTTGGGCATCATGATTCCGCCCTCCACCATCATGGTGATCTACGGCATCGTGACCGAAACCCATATTGGCAAATTGTTTGCCGCTGGCGTGATTCCAGGCATCTTGACGGCCATCTTGATGATGTGTGCCGTGGTCTTGATGACGGCGCATGACCCGGAGCATGCGCCTGCCGGCGAGAAGTTCAGCTGGGCGCAACGCATGCAAGCCCTGCGAGGCATCTGGGGCGTATTGCTCTTGGTGTTTGTGGTGTTGGGCGGCATTTATGGCGGCGTCTTCACGGCCACCGAAGGTGCAGGCATGGGCGCCGCTGGCGCTTTCTTGTTCGCCTGGGCCCGCGGCGCCTTGAGCTGGAAATCTCTGTACGAAATTTTGGTGGAGTCTGCACGCACCACCGCCATGCTGTTCACCTTGCTGATAGCCGCCACGGTGTTTGCCAACTTCGTCAACTTCACCACCATGCCCGGGGACCTCAAAGAATCCATCACCCATCTGGGGCTGTCGCCCATCATGGTGATCGGCGCGATGATGGTGATCTATGTGATTCTGGGCACCGTGATGGAAGAGCTGACCATGGTCTTGCTGACCCTTCCCCTGTTTTTCCCGATCGTGGTGCAACTGGGTTTTGACCCCGTGTGGTTTGGCGTCTTGATCGTGATGGTGATTCAGATCGGGCTGATTTCACCGCCCGTGGGCATGAACCTGTTTGTACTGAACACCTTGCTGCCCAAAGTGGGTCTGGGCACCATCTTCCGTGGCGTGTGGCCACTGGTGTTGGTGCTGGTCATCACCTTGGGTATCTTGCTGGCCTTCCCCGCGCTGAGCCTGTGGCTGCCTTCGATGATGGACTAGGGCTCGCGCCCTCATGCGGCCTTAAGACACCATGCGCACCACCCGCTGCGGGAACGGTATCTCAATGCCGTGGGTCCGCAGGCCTTGCAAGATCCCTTGGTGGATCAAGGACTTCACGTTCAAGAGGCCACCCTCTTCCTCGTGAATCCAGTAACCCAAGGTGAACTCCAAACCATCCGCGCCAAAGGCTGACAAGGCGACGGTGGGGCCTGGCTCTGTTATGACCCGCTCTTGTGCGGTGCAGGCCGCCAGCAACAAGGCCATGACCTGGTCCACATCGCTGTCATAGCCCACGGTCACGTGCACGGACTGCCATAAGTTGGAGTCGGCCAAAGTCAGGTTTTCTACCCGTTGGGTGATCAGCATTTCATTGGGCACAATCGATTCACGCCCCGTCACCGAGCGGATCACGGTGTAGCGCGCTTTGATGTCGGTGATGCGGCCTTCAAAATCATCGACCCGCACGTTGTCACCAATGCGCATGCTGCGTTCGGTCAGAATCACAAAGCCACTGACATAGTTGGCCGCCAGTTTCTGCAAGCCCAAGCCAATGCCCACGCCCACGGCGCCGCCCATCACCGACAAGGCGGTGAGGTCGATGCCAGCAGACGACAAGGCCATCAGCACGCCGATGAACATCAACAACGCCGTGACCGCATTGCTCAACGCTTTGCGCAGGGACAACTCACTGCCCGAGACGCCGTTGAGCAAACGCGACTCGATGGCGGACGACAACCACAGCGTCAAAATCAACACGCCGCCCGCCGTCACGCCGCCCTCCAGCAAAGTGCGCACCGACAACATCGAGTTACCGATCTTCCAGTGAATTTGGTCCAACTCGTCCAACAGCAAAGGCAAGAGACCGGTGATCCACAACACCGCGCCGCCCCAGGCCAACCAAGACAAGGTGCGCTCAATCGGACGCACCCATTCCGCATTCGGCAGCGTCACTTGCAAGACCTTGACGCCCAGGCGAATACACGCCAGCGACACACACACCGGCACCCAGATGTCCAGCAGCACCGCCTCAGCTTGATTCGCCAGCACCGAGCGCGCAGCAAAAGACAAGCCCATCAAGACCAAGGGAAACAGGACGCCGTCAATCAACCGACTGCCGAGCAAAATGCGCAATTCAAAACGCAGGCTCACGCGGCGCACCAGCCAGACCAGCAGCCAAGCCAGCAGCACACAACCCGCGACCACGCCCAACTCCAGCGCCACCTGCGTCGGCGTCAGCGCATTCAACCAAGCCAGCGGATCCTCAACCCGGATCACGGTGTGGTTCACGGCCATTGGGGCTTCCTTTTTTCAATGAACGCCTGCACACCTTCTTGCGCGACGGGGTGTGCCATGTTGCAGGCCATGGTTTGGCCGGCCAGTTGGTAAGCGGCCTCCAGGCCCATTTCGCGTTGTTGGTAAAACAAGGCTTTGCCCATGCGAACGGCTTCACGCGGCTTGCTGAGCACAGCAGTCACCAAGCGCTCGACTTCTGTATCCAAACCTTCGGATGGCGTCACGCGGTTCACCAGGCCTTGTTGCTGGGCTTGGTGGGCATCCAGAAACTCGCCGGTCAACAGCATCTCCATCGCCTGCTTGGCGCCGATGTTGCGAGACAAAGGCACGCTGGGCGTGGCGCAAAACAAACCCACATCGATGCCGTTCACGCCAAAGCGGGCCGTGTTGACAGCTACAGCCAAATCGCACTGCGCCACCAACTGGCAGCCTGCCGCGGTGGCAATGCCTTGTACCCGCGCAATCACCGGCACCGGCAGGTTTTGAATGCTCAGCATCATGCGGCTGCATTGGGCAAACAACTGCTGGTAATAGGCCAACTGCGGCTGAGCCCGCATTTCTTTGAGGTTGTGACCCGCGCAAAAGGCCTTACCGGCAGCCGCCAAGACCACCACGCGGGCTTGCTCATCGTCAGCCACGCGTTGCAAGGCCTGCTGCAGCAAGCCCATCACGGCTTCACTCAAAGTGTTGAATGAGGCGGGATCGTTGAGGGTCAGGGTGTGCACACCTCGCGCATCGCGGTGATGCAACACAGGGGCGTCGGGGGCGGAAAGTTGTTCAGTCGTCATGCCGCCATTGTGGCTGATCGCCTGCAGACTGTTAAGAGCGCCATCGTTGCGTGTAAAGTCAAAGCACTCTCCAGTCCGTCCTTCACTTTGATCCATCCATGATGCAAGCCCCTGCTCTCAAACTCGCCACCCGCCGTGACGGATCCCGTGACGGCCAGTTGATGCTGCTCAGCCCCTCGGGGGCGCAGTGGATCGATGCCTCACACATTGCCCCCAACCTGCAAGCGCTGTTGGATGCATGGGCTGAGAAAGCGCCTCTTTTGGCGGCCCTCAGCACCGCGCAGGAAGATCGCGCATGGACCGGCGCCGAGCCCTTTGACGCGCAGCAATGCATGGCGCCTTTGCCTCGAGCCTACCAATGGGCCGATGCCTCGGTCTACCGCAACCATGCGCGGCTGATCTACCAATGGCGCAAGGAGCCGATCCCGCCGCGTTACGAAGACGAGCCTCTGGTTTACCAAGGCGGCTCGGACGTCATGCTGTCGGGCTCGGAAGCGATTGTGGCGCGCAACGCTGCGCATGGCATTGACCTGGAAGCCGAAATTGCCGTCATCACCACCGATGTGCCCATGGGCGTGTCGGCCGAGCAAGCGCTCAAGTACATTGCCCTGGTGGTGCTGCTCAATGACGTCTCACTCAGAAACCTGATCCCGTCCGAGTTGTCACGCGGTTTCGGTTTTTACCAAAGCAAACCCGCCACGAGTTTCGCGCCCATCGCGGTCATGCCCCAGGCCTTGGGCGAGGCCTGGCACCATGGCATGTTGCATTTGCCAGTGCACACGGCCATCAACGGCGCATGGTTTGGCTCACCGAACGCCGGCGAAGAAACCGTGTTTCATTTTGGCCAAGTGATCGCGCACTTGGCACAGACGCGCGCCCTGTGCGCGGGCAGCATCATCGGTGCGGGCACCATCAGCAACGAAGCCCCCGAGGCAGGCAATGCCTGCATCACGGAGGCTCGGGTCCGGCAAATGCTGCAAGGCACGCCAGAGGACCAACTGCGCCCCTATTTGCAGGACGGGGACCGGGTGCGCATCGAGGTGCTCGATGCTTCAGGTCACACCGTGTTCGGCGCCATCGACCAAGCCGTCAAAATCGCTTAACCGATCGCTTAACCCATCTTGGAGGGCAGCCACAGCGCGATGATGGGGAAGCTGATCAAGATCAGCAAGCGCAACAAGTCGGTCACGACAAAGGGAATAACCCCTTTGAAAATCGTGGTGAAACTGACATCTTTCACCACGCTTTTAATGACGAAGACGTTCATCCCCACCGGCGGGTGAATCAAGCCCAGCTCCACCGTCATCACAATGATCACGCCAAACCAGATCGGATCAAAGCCAAGCTGAAGGATCACCGGGTAAATGATGGGCACCGTCAAAATGATCATGGCCATGGCGTCCATCAAGCAACCCAGCACCAGGTACATCACCATGATCATGGCCAACACGCCATAACGGCCCACGCCCAGCCCGGTCAGCATCTCGGTCAACTTTTGCGGCACCTGCGTGATGGTTAAAAAATAACCAAACAACAGCGCGCCAATCAGCACCGTGAACACCGCCGCTGAAGTGCGCGTGGCGGACAACAAAGCTTCGCGAATGCCCGCGCGGTCCAGCTTGCCGCGCAACACGCCCAGCAAAAAGGCGCCGCTGGCCCCCACACCACCGGCCTCGGTCGGCGTAAAGAAACCACCGTACAGCCCACCAATCACAAACATGAACAGCACCAAGGGCGCCCACACGTCTTTCAGTCCGCGAAAGCGTTCGGCCCAAGACTTTTGTTCGCCACGGGGCAACCAGTCCGGGCGCAGACGCACGATGATCATGATGGTGATCACGTACATCACCATGGCCAACAAGCCCGGCACGATGCCGGCCATGAACAGCTTGCCAATGTCTTGTTGCGTCAAGATCGCGTAGACCGCCAACACGGTTGATGGCGGCAGCATGGCCCCCAAAGTACCGCCAGCGGCGATCACACCGGTGGAGAAAGATTGCGGATAGCCAAAGCGCCGCATCTCGGGATAAGCCACCGACGAAAACGTGGCCGCCGTGGCGACCGAGGAGCCGCAAATCGCGGCAAAGCCGCCGCAGGCCAGCACCGTGGCCACACCCAGGCCGCCGCGCATATGGCCAATGAAGGCATTGGCTGCGCGAAACAACTCCCGGCTCACACCCGAGACCGACACAAAAGCCCCCATCAGCATGAACATCGGAATCACACCAAAGGTGTAATCGGTCACCGTGCGCATGGAAGACTGACCGATCAGTTTGAGCGCCGGGCCAGGCCCTGCGATGTAGGCATAACCCGTGACCCCGACCAAGCCCATCGCCATGCCCACGGGCACGCGTAACAGCATCAGACCAAACAGCGCCAGAAAGCCAATCACGGCCACGGCATCAGGACTCAGATCCATGCCTTACTCCACATCTTTAAATTCAGGATGTTCTTGCAGGGTGTCAGGCTGAAAGATCAAGCGCCAAGTGCGAATGGCAATCAACAAAACGGCGCACACATCACCCATCCAGGCCACCGCAAAAAAGGGCCAAGTGGGTAAGTTCAGATCGTAGGTCAGCACGTTGTCGTTGTAAGTGCCGCGCACTTTGTCAAACAGCATGATGGTTTGCACCGTCACCACAAACAGCAACACCAGTGTGGCCAGCACATCGATGACGCGTTTAAGCCGCGCATTCGACAGGCTCCAGACCAGATCCACCGTGATGTGACTGCCCCGGTAACTGGTGGCGGCAATGCCCCAGAAAATCAGAATGCCCAGCATCAAACGACCGAAGTCGTAAGCGTCCGGGATCGAGGTGCTGAAAAATTTGCGCAACAGCACTGAGATGAAAATGTTGGCCGCCACCAGTCCCACGAACATGGCGGCCATCCACTCGATCGAATCAATGATGCGGTCAAACACATTTTTGTTGACTGCGGTCGAGTTCTTCATGCAGTGCCCTTACATCGCCGATTTGTACTTGGCCAAGCTCTGGCGCAGTGCGTTCATCACAGCAGCAGGATCTTCGCCCTTCTTTTTCACATCCTCAGCCCATTGCTTTTCTGCAGGCGCCACGGCTTGCTTCCAAGTGGTGATCTGATCGGGTGTGAGTTTGTAGACTTCACGCGTCGGATCGGCGGACAGCTTGGTGTGACCGGCCATCTCAAAGTCGGCCCATGCGCTGCCCACTTTTTCGGCCCATTCGCTGGTGCAATGGCTGTCGACAGCGGTTTTTTGCGTGGCCGACAAAGCGGTGTATTTGTCTTTGTTCATGACCCAGACAAAGGGCGTGACATAGAACGGCACGTCCATGTGGTACTTGACCACTTTGTCGATGCCAAACAACGTCAACGAACCCCATGGGAAAGTGATCGCATCGGCCACGCCGCGCTCCAGCATGTCGCGCGACTCGGGTGCGGAAGCTTGCACATTGGTGCCGCCCAGCAGTGTGATGACCTGGCCTACGGTGGCCGTGGCCGGACGCACTTTCATGCCTTTGATGTCGGTGGGTAAGACAATTTTTTTGCGCGAGTGAAACGCGCCAGGATCGTGCACAAAGGCAAAACAAAAGTGCACTTCTTTCATTTCCTTGGCTGCGTAGTTGCGGTACCAGGCATCCACCGCGGCCGAGCCGGCTTTGGCGTTGTTGATCATGAAGGGCAGCGAGGTGGCCGCGAAAACCGGGAAACGACCAGGTTGATAACCTGGGTTCACATACGAAAAATCGGCAATCCCATCGCGGGCCATGTCGTAATGATCAAAGGCTTTGCCCAGCTGCTCAGAAGGAAACAGGGTGGCAGTCAGCGTGCCGCCAGAGGCTTTTTTCAAGCTCTCACCCCAGGCTTGCAATGCCGGGTTCAGCGCATGCTGCGCAGGCACCCAGCTCGAGAGTTTCAGCATCACCGCTTTGTCTTGCGCTTGCACGGCGCTGGCCAGGGTCAAGGCCACCAGACTGGCGCTGAAACTGAGTTTGAAGTTTGTATTTCGAAAGTTCATCTTGGTTCTCCGGGTTGATGTTGTTAAAAATGATTCAGTACCGAATTTGTGTGTGCATCCTATCCCCAATTGCCTGCTCAGCGTGATGGGGTTGGACCTGAGTGAACGGCATTTATTTCAAGCATTCAGTCGCGGATTTTTCATCCAACGTATAGGTTGCGCCGGCACGGGTCGGGCTGGTGCACCGTTTTGCAGCAAAGCCTGATCCAGCGTTTGTCCGGCTTCATCTTGCAAAGCGGCTTGCCGAATACGGGCCACGCTTTGCGCTTGTTGTTCGAGAGTCGGGCCACCGGCCGAAACACTCAGATCTGAAACCATGTGCGTGATGATGTGCAATAAGTTGTCCTTGCCGCGCTCATTGGTGCTGCCATAGCCTTTGATGAGTTGTCCGCAGCGCGCCACTTCCAGACCCAGCAGCGGGTCACTTTGCGTGCTGTGCTGTACGGCCTGCAACCAAACGCCAATGGCCTGCTGCTCCGACTTGTAACGGCTGCCCCACGGGCGCACGATTTTCAATGCGGCCATCAGCCGCAAAGCCAACATGCCCGTGATCGAATGCGTGCCGATTTTGAGCGGCAGGGCCCAAGGCTCGCGACCTTGGAGCACGCGCGCTCGGTCCCAGCGCAGCAAGCGGTTGGCCAAACCCACAGGCAACAAACCCGCCAGCTCAGGCACACCCGGCTTGAAGTGATCGTAAATTTTCAAAAGGTCTTGCGCGTTGGCTTTGACTTCGCCGCGCACCCGTTGTTCGCGTGACACACGGCTTTTCAAATCGGCCACGCGCACCACATCGTCAAACGCCATCCACAAAGCCAGCCAGCGGGCGCTTTCTTCGGTCACCGGCCAAGCCTCGGCTGTGGTTGTAGTGGCGGATTTTTCAGCCTGGAAGATCGGGTCCAGACGCGCCAGGTACTGGTCGGCGTAAGCCTGATTTTGGTATTCGAGCACGCGGGCATAGCCCAAGGACACCATGCGGTGCAAGGGAGCTGGGAAGTGCTGGGCCACCGCCGCAGGCACTTCGCCAACCGGGTCTACCGGTGCTGGTGTCATCACCGTTTCAATGAAATGGTGTTGCACGCGCTGCGCCTCGATGGCGTCATAACCCAAAGCAAAACCACGCAAACTGGCTTGCGCCGATTTGCCCGCATGGCCAATCACGGCTTCGTAATCGGCACGGGCAAAAGGCAAGACGCCACTGGCTGCGATGCAGCCGAACATCACTGCACTGACCACGGTACCGGCCTCTTGCGTCATGCGGGCCATGTCCAAGATGTGGTGCGCGTGGCTGTGCTCGGCCACCAAGGCGCGCAGGTCGGCACCATCCTTGCGGCCATCGCCCATGCCCATTTTTTCGATGGTGGTCAGAATGCGGGCCGACGAGCTGATGACACAGGTATGCGCTGCAGACGTTAAGCCGTTGCCAATTTGTCTGGCGGTTTCCAGTAACTCTGAAGACACCAGCGCATCCAGCCTGCCGGGCAAAGGGTTCAAGCCCAGCACGGGCTGCTTGCCGCCCAAGCTGCTGCGCTTTTGGGGAAAGACTTCGATGTAGTAAGTGGTGGCACCGGTGCGCTGGGCCACGCCGGGAATGGAGGTCGCTTGCGCCGGGTAGTCGGTGCGCAGAGCCACCTCGACCAGCCAGTCGGCCAACACGCCGCCGCCCTCACCGCCCAGGGCGCACAGCAAGATTGAAATAGGTTTCGTCATCTTCAGTCTCGGCTCAGGCAGGTTGCAGCAAACGCACCACCGAGGTTTGCAAACCATGCCAAAGGCGCTCATGCCATTTGGGGTTTTGCACGACTTCGGCACGGTAGAACGAGGGACACAGTGTGGCGGCATGGGCGTTTTCGCCGCACAGGCCGCAGCCCACGCAACCGTCAATCACCGTGGCCACCGGATCCACCTTGAGCGGATCGGGATTGTCTTTCAGTGTGAGTGTTGGGCATCCCGACAGGCGAATGCAGGCATGGTCGCCGTTGCACACGTCTTCGTCTACGCCGTATTTCACCCGCTCCACCCGCTCACCCTTGGACAGCAGGGACGCCAGCCAGGGCTTGATGCGGCGCTGGCGCTCGAGCTGGCATTCGCCTTCAGCCACGATCACTTTCAAACCTTGGAATTCGATGGAAAAAGCCTCGGTCAACGTGGCCTGCATCTCTTTCACTTCATAGGTACTCACCGTACGCAGCCACTGCACGCCCAGGCCTTTCAGCGTGGTTTCAATCGTCTGGTTCATGTGCACCACGCTTTGCCGTTTGTCTTCGGCCAAGCCTTTGGCGGCTTCGCTGGGCGTGGAGATGATGTCTTGTGTGCCGGTGGCCGAGGTGTAGCCGTTTTTAAAAATCAGCAACACGGCATCGTCACCGTTGAACAGCGCACTTTGCACGCCAGTGAGCAAGCCGTTGTGCCAAAAACCGCCATCGCCCATGACCGAGAGCACGCGCCGCTTCATCAGCGGCGAGACGCCAGCCCGACTGGCCAAACTCATGCCGTAGCCCAGAATCGAATGCCCGACCGAGAACGGTTCAAAAGTAGCCAAGGCATGGCAACCAATGTCGCCCGACACATGCACCGGCCCCACGGTTTGTTGCGCCAGTTTGAGGGCCGAGAACACGGGCCGCTCCGGGCAGCCAATGCACATGCTCGGGGGCCGATTGGGCAAGCCCGTGCCCAACGCTTGCTGCACTTGCAAGCGCCGCGACTTGTTCTCTTGCAACCACTGCGGTGTGTTGGCGGGGATCAACTCGGGCCGGTGCTTTTGCAAAAACTGCAGCAGGCCTTGGGCCATGACTTCGGCGGTGTACTCGCCGCCTTGCGGCAGCATGTCTTTGCCGTGCAGCGGGGTTTGCAGGTCACGGCGGCGCAGGGTCAGCGCCAGCTCTTGCTCGATGTATTCGGGCTGCCCTTCTTCGAGCAACAGCACCGCTGTTTTACCGGCGCAAAACGCGGTCAGCTCTTCAGGCACCAGGGGGTAGGTGACGTTGAGCACCAGGATCGACAGGCTGCATTCGCCAAAGGCATCAGCCAGGTCAAATTGCTGCAAAGCGCGGATCAAGGTGTTGTACAAACCGCCTTGCACAATGATCCCCAGGTCTTGCTGCGTGCTGCCTGCAAAATGTTCATTCAGTTGGTGCTCGGTGATGAAGCGGCGCGCCGCAGGCATGCGCTCTTCGGTCTTGCGCTTTTCATGCACGAAAGTGACGGGCGGATGCGCCAAGCGCATGTAGTCAAAGCCCGCAGGGTTTTCGAGCAAGTTCTTTTTGGAAATGCGCGGCGCTTGATTGTCCCGCGCCGCAAAGCTGCCGCGCACATGGCACGCGCGGATGCGCAACTCCATGATCACCGGCATGTTGCTGGCTTCGCTCAGCTGGAAGCCTTGCTCCACCATGTTCACCATTTGCGTCAAATCAGGCCGGGGGTCGAGCAGGCACATGCTGGATTTGAGCGCATAGGCATGGGTGCGTTCTTGGATCACACTGGCGCCTTCGCCGTAGTCCTCGCCCACCACGATCAACACACCGCCGGTCACCCCGGGGGACGACAGGTTGGACAGCGCATCGGCCGCCACGTTGGTGCCGACGATCGACTTCCAAGTCACCGCACCGCGAATCGGGTAATGGATGGAGGCACCCAGCATGGCGGCAGCCGAGGCCTCGTTGGAGCAGGCCTCCACATGCACGCCCAGTTCGTCCATATAGGGCTTGGCTTGCACCATGACATCCAGCAGATGCGAGACCGGGGCGCCTTGGTAGCCGCCCACGTAAGAGACGCCCGACTGCAGCAGCCCCTTGGTGATGGCCAAAATGCCTTCGCCATGAAAGGTTTCGCCCTTGCCCATGCGCAGGGTCTTGATCTCTTCGTGAAATGAAACTTCCAAGGCGCGCTCCTGACCCCCAAGGCTTGGGGCGATAGGGGACTATCTTACATATTCATCTATAAAATATTCCAAATAAAATACATGCATCAAATGAATATCAAAAACATCGACTTGAACCTGCTGCGGCTGTTTGACGCCGTCTGGCGCGCGCGCAGCGTCAGCCTGGCGGCCAAACAACTGGGCCTGTCGCAACCTGCGGCCAGCCAAGGTTTGGCCCGACTGCGCAACGCCCTGGGCGATGCCTTGTTTGAGCGCAGCGGCTCGGGCGTTCGCCCTACCCCCCGGGCTGACCGCTTGGCCAAGGCCGTGCAAAACGCTTTGTCGACTTTGGAAGAAGCCCTGAATGCACCAGAAGACTTTGACCCTTTGAGAAGTCAGCGCCTGGTGCGCATGCATTTAAGCGACATTGGTGAAGCGCGATTTTTGCCAGACATCGTCGCCGCTTTGCAAAAAAGTGCCCCGGGCATTCGGCTGGCCGCCCTGTCGCTGCCGCACAACCAGATCAGCGGGGCGTTGGACAGCGGGCAATTGGATTTGGCCATCGGTTACCTGCCCGAAGTCAGCCACACCCAACAACGGCCTTTGCTGGACGACCGTTATGTGGTGCTGCTGCGCAAAGGGCACCCGGTTTTGAAGCAAGGCGGCAAACACGGGCTGTCACTGCAGGCCTTGTCGACATTGGAATTTGCCGCCGTGCGCACCCATGCAGACACCCTGCGCATTTTGGAGCGCATGCGCTGGCAGCATCAACTGCGCCTGACCGTCAGTCATTTTTTATCCCTGCCCGAAATCGTGCGCGGCAGCGATTTGGCGGTGCTGATGCCGCGCAACTTTGCACAGGGATTTGCGGCGGCGGGCAAACTCGAAATACTCGAACCTGACTTGCCCTTACAAGACTTCACCGTGTCCATGCACTGGAGCGTGCGCTTTGACAAAGACCCCTGCATGCGCTGGCTGCGCCAGGAGCTGTTGCGGCATTTAACCGGGCGTGGAACCCGCAAGGTTTAGACGTCAGCCAGCACGCGCAGGTGCGCTTCGACGCTGCGCGACAAAGCGCTCAGGTTGTAGCCGCCTTCCAGGCAACTGACGATGCGGCCTTTGGCGTAGCGCTGCGCCACGTCTTTGATGCGCTGGGTGATCCAGGCATAGTCTTGCTCGACCAAGCCCATTTGCCCCATATCGTCTTCACGGTGCGCATCAAAACCGGCGCTGATGAAAATCATCTCGGGGCGATGCGCCTCCAGGCGTGGCATCCACATCATCTCAATCAACTCACGCAGATCCATGCCCTTGGTGTAGGCCGGTACGGGCACATTCACCAAATTGGCGGCGTCAGACTGGGAGCCCCCTTCAGGGTAGAACGGATGCTGAAAGAAGCTGACCATCAAGATGCGTTCATCCCCCGCCACAATGTCTTCGGTGCCGTTGCCATGGTGCACATCAAAATCAACGATGGCCACGCGCTTAAGGCCATGGCGCTCGACCGCATACTTGGCAGCAATCGCCACGTTGTTGAAAAAACAAAAACCCATGGCCTTGTTGCGGCAGGCATGGTGACCCGGCGGGCGCACGGCACAAAAAGCATTTTCCAATTCACCAGCGATCACCGCGTCGGTGGCTTCCAAGGCGGCGCCGGCTGCACGCAAAGCCGCATCCCAGGTGAAGCTGTTGATCATGGTGTCCGGGTCCAGCGAGGTGTGCGTGGGGCCACCTGCGGTCATGTCCTCGCGCAGCACATCGCTCAAGCCGCGCAGCGAGGCCACATGCATGCGGCCATGCGCCAGCTCAATGTCGGCCAGCGCCGCCAAACCGGGCTCTCGCCGCTCTAGGGCATGGTCCAGTCCAGTCACGAGCAAACGGTCTTCGATGGCACTCAAGCGCTCTGGGCATTCCGGGTGTCCGGCACCCATTTCGTGTTTCCAAAAATCGCGGTGCGAAAAATAACCTGTAGCGCCCATGTCTTCATTTTTCTGGATTGGATGAAAATAGCGCGCCTGCGCGCCATTGGCTCAGGTCAGCTTATCACGCAGCCCATGCCCAACAGCGGGCGAGCCTCTGCACTTCTTTGGTTTTTGCGCCAGATCAAGAAGAAAACCAAGGCCCCGCCCATTACACTGAAACCTTTGTTTGCACGGCGTCGGCTTGGCCGTTTGCCCACCAGCCTCCTACGCTTTGCCCCATGTCGTTACGCCCCACCCTCACACCGACCGCCTGTCTGCGTCTTGCCATTTGGAGCTGGGGTCTCGTCTGCTGTTTGATCAGCCCCATGGCCATGGCCAGCCACGCCAAGCATGGCCATTCAGCCGCCCGCCAATCCGTTGACGGCGCTCAAGCAGGCCCAGCAGCCAAGTCAAAGAAATCCCGAACCAAGGTCAAATACATGCGCCCCAGCGCGTCACGCCCTGTGGCTGCGGGTGCTTACGGCAGCAACGAAACCGCCATGGCCTGGGCCGATGCGCTGGCGCAGCGCCAAGGGCTGGATGCGCAATGGGTGCGCCATGCCATCGGTCAAGCCCAAAAAATCCCGGCCATCACCCAGTACGTGATGCCGCCGGCTACGCCCGCCGCCAAAAACTGGCGCGCTTACCGCGCCCGATTCATCGAGCCCATCCGAATTCAGGCGGGTCTGCGCTTTTGGCAAACCCATGCCGCCACCTTGGCCCGAGCCGAGCAAACCTACGGTGTGCCCGCCGAAATCATTGTCGGCATCATCGGGGTGGAAACGATCTACGGCCAGCACACCGGCAATTTCAGGGTGATCGACGCCCTGGCCACCTTGGCGTTTGACTTTCCGGCGCAGCACCCGCGGGCGGCCGAACGCCAGCCTTATTTTTCAAATGAATTGGGCCAGTATTTAATGCTGGCGCAGCGCAACGGCTGGGACCCTTTGCGCATGAAAGGAAGTTACGCCGGCGCCATGGGCTGGCCCCAGTTCATGCCGGGCAGCTGGGCGCAATTTGCCGTGGACTTTGATGGCGACGGCTGTATTGACTTGTACAACAACCCGACCGACGTGATCGGCTCGGTGGCCAACTACTTCAAAGTCTTCAATTGGAAAACCGGTATGCCCACGCATTACCCGGTGCAGTTTGACGCCAGCCGCTTGAACATGGACGCCTTGATGGCCCCCGACATCCTGCCCACCTTCAGCGTGAGCAGCTTCACCGCCAAGGGCGCTGTGCTGGAAGGCCCAGGCTTGCAACACGCGGGGCCCCTGGCCTTGATCGAATTGCAAAACGGCGGCGACACACCCTCATATGTCGCTGGCACAGAAAACTTTTATGCCATTACCCGATACAACTGGAGCAGCTACTACGCCATGGCGGTGATTGAGTTGGGGCAGGCGATCAAAGCGGCGCGACTGCGATGAACTTCAGGCCTTGTCGCCAAAGCACGACGTATTAAGTGTCAAACTATCTGACAAGGTATCAGGGCATCCTCATTGACTCCATAGACCGCGCACAGTCGGTGATATCCATCTGCCACGATGACCTTGCCAAGTTCAGGTGCCCGGACAAGCAAGAGCGGCGACAGGAACACACCCTTTTGTAACTTCTTGCGGTCCTTCTCAACGTGCGAGTTGCTCACACCCAGCAATGACAGCCCTGAAGCACGAAAAATATCCTTAGCCTTAAAGTGCGACAACTTGGCTTTGCGAAGCGCTGAAACTGTTTTTGTGACCATCTTGGGGCCCATGGTCAATGCTAAATAACTGGCCGCCGCAGGATAGTCATGATCCTCGGGCGCATCGAGCCAAATTGGATCTTTGGATTTTTTAGTGACCATAAGAAATCTCCGTGAAAAATCGTATTGATCAGGATGAAGGCAAGTCCGGTCAACAAGGAGTGAGCAAAGTTTTGTAACCCAACAATCCTTCAATGCGATCCTGATTATCGGTCAACATAATTCTGCATTTGATGCGAAGCAACAATTGCGCATACTGGGGTGGTAAATTTTCAAAAGACTGAGGTGGAGTGAAGTAGTACCCAAAGAAACCATACCTTGTGTAAAGCCTGTCAACGCTCCATTCAGGTGCGGCGTTTAATGAATAGGCACTTTTGCCGTGAAGGAGATAAATTGTTCAAGATCACTTTGATTGCCGCCGCATTGATAGCCGCATCTGCTGCATCCTATGCGCAGACAGCTGCCACTCCAGCTAAACCAGTCACTGCCTCTGCTGCCGCACCCGCCGCAGCTCCAGCTGCAACAACAACTCCTGCAAAACCCGCAACGGCAGCAGCGCCCGCCGCAAAAGCTGCTGATGCTGCACCCGCCGTGAAAAAGTCCAACAACGACATCTGTCACGATGAAAGCAGCCCTGGCTACAAGGCCACAAAGAATTTCAAGCCTTTTGCAACCATGGACGAGTGCATTAAGTCGGGCGGTCGTGCTCCCAAGACACCTGACGCCAAGGCCAAAAAATACACCCGCCAAACTAGTCGTTTAGCGTAAGCCCCTACGGCCAAAAGCTGCAGGGACTTTTTTATGTTTAATCACGATACTGCTCAGCTCAAGGACTAAGTAATTTTAAATCTGCTGCCACAAGGCGGATAAATTATCAACTTTACCTTGTGTAAATTTACTTGTTAGTTGTAGCATCCGCTCATCAAAATATTCAAAACTTCAAAATGAAAAAACTTTTATCAGTCCTTGCAGTTTTGAGCATCACCTCAGTAGCTGGAGCTCAGGAAATTGGCAAAGTCATTTCATCCACGCAAGTGATTCAGCAAGTGTCCGTGCCACGCCAAGTTTGCTCTCAAGAACAAGTGGCCGTTCAACCGAATAAGAGTGGTGCTGGCGCTGCGATGGGGGCCATTGCAGGCGGTGCAATAGGCAATCAGATTGGTGGCGGCAGCGGTAAAGCAGCAGCCACAATTCTGGGCATTTTTGGAGGTGCAATTTTGGGGGACAAAATTGAAGGTGCACCTGCCCCACAAACGCAGACAGTTCAAAGTTGCACAACACAGAACATGATTGAGAACCGAGTGATAGGCTACAACGTCACATATGAATTTAACGGCAAACAATACAACATCCAAATGCCGCATGATCCTGGCTCAACAGTCAAACTCAACGTCACGCCCGTGATGCATTGATTTTCATAATGGGCAAAGGCCCCTTATCCATGCTGACCATCTGCGCATAGCCTGTCATCCATCTGGTCACTGCTTAAAAATTCAGCATGTTTTTCGGTCAAGAACCTCCACTTTCCGGTGGTTTTAGTGCGATTTGCGCGACTTTAGGTCTGACCACACCGAGGTGTTAACCTCAAATTCCACCCAAATTGCGCCATCTGTGCGACTCAAACAACTTCGCCAACACATCAGCATTAATGCCAGGCACTGGTATATGAGCACCTAAACGATATACAA